>NZ_QAIM01000120.1:3566-10153 GCF_003061035.1 Acidovorax sp. HMWF018 | reverse complement strand
CCACGCTCTACAAGGTGGTGGCGTTTTCTGCCCAGCGCCAAGTAGCCGAAGCCGCTGCCCGCAAAAGCCACACCGGAGACCCCACCCGCCCCCGCCACTGGAGCCTGCCCGTGCTGCTGGGCGCCGTCATCGGCACGCTGGTCACCTTCACCTCCGTGGGCGCAGGCGCCATCGGCGTCACGGTGCTGTTGCTCGTCTACCCCATGCTGCCGCTGCCACGCATCATCGGTGCCGACATTGCCTACGCCGTGCCGCTGACCCTGGTGGCGGGCCTGGGCCACGCATCCCAGGGCTCGGTGGACTGGCCTTTGCTTGCACAATTGCTGGCTGGCTCGCTGCCGGGCATCTGGCTGGGCTCTCGCCTCGTCGCCCGTACTCCTGAGCGCCTGATTCGCTCCGCCTTGTCCATTCTGCTGGCCTGGGCAGGCTTCAAACTGATTCTGATCTGAGCCCCTATGTACCAATACACCGCTTTCGACACCCAGTTCGTGAAACAGCGTGCCGCACAGTACCGTGACCAGCTCACGCGCTGGCAGACGGGCAAGCTGAGCGAGGACGACTTCCGCCCCCTGCGCCTGCAAAACGGCTGGTACGTGCAGCGCTACGCCCCCATGCTGCGCGTGGCCGTGCCCTACGGAGAGATCGCCAGCCGCCAGCTGCGCGTGCTGGCGCAGATTGCCCGCGAATACGACGAGCCCGAAGCCGCCGTCTTCAAGGCCGCCATGGAAGGCCAGGGCAAGCTGGGCACCACGTTCCTGCCCACGCACTGCGCCCACTTCACCACACGCACCAATGTGCAGTTCAACTGGATTCCGCTGTCCAAAAGCGCGGACGTGATGGACCTGCTCGCCAGCGTGAACCTGCACGGCATCCAGACCAGCGGCAACTGCATCCGCAACACCACCACCGACGCGCTGGCAGGCATCGCCGTGGACGAGATCGTGGACCCCCGCCCCTACGCGGAGCTGATCCGCCAGTGGTCCACGCTGCACCCCGAGTTCGCGTTCTTGCCCCGCAAGTTCAAGATCGCCATCACCGGCGCCAAGGACGACCGCGCAGCCACCGGCTGGCATGACGTGGGCCTGCACCTGGTCAAGAACGATGCAGGTGAGATCGGCTTCAAGGTGTTTGTGGGCGGTGGCATGGGCCGCACGCCGGTGATCGGCACCGTGATCCGCGAGTTCCTGCCGTGGAACCAGATCATGAATTACATCGAGGCCATCGTGCGCGTGTACAACGAGCACGGCCGCCGCGACAACAAGTACAAGGCCCGCATCAAGATTCTGGTGAAGTCCGAAGGCCAGCAGTACATCGACGACGTGGAAGCCGAATACCGCCAGATTTTGGAGATCGACGGCGGCCCCCACACCATCCCGCAGGCCGAATTTGACCGCGTGGCCGCCTGCTTTGTGCCACCCCAGCTGGCCGACATTGCCGACGTGGCCCCCGCAGCCTTGCAGGCATCGCTGGACGCACAGGCTGCAGAGCATTTGATGTTTGGCCGCTGGCTCAAACGCAACGTGCACGCCCACCAAAATCCGCAGCTGCGCGCCGTCACGCTGTCGTTCAAGCGCCCCGGCCAGTCGCCCGGCGACGCCACCAGCGAGCAGCTGATCGCCCTGGCCGATCTGGTGGACAAATACTCCGCCGGCGAAGCCCGCGTGACGCACGACCAGAACGTGCTGTTGCCCTGGGTGCACGCCAGCCGCCTGTTTGACCTGTGGCAAGAAGCCAAGGCCCTGGGCCTGGCCAGCGCCAACGTGCAGCTGCTGACCGACATGATCGCCTGCCCCGGCGGCGACTTCTGCGCGCTGGCCAATGCCCGCTCGCTGCCGATTGCCGAGGCCATCACCCAGCGCTACCAGGACCTGGACGAGCTGGACGACATCGGCGAGATCGACCTGCACATCAGCGGCTGCATCAACAGCTGCGGCCACCACCACAGCGGCCATATCGGCATCCTGGGCGTCGATAAAGACGGCAAGGAGTGGTACCAGGTCACGCTGGGCGGCTCCGACGGCTCTGACCTGTCGGGCGCTGCCGTGGCCGGCAAGGTGATTGGCCCATCGTTCTCGGCGGCCGAAGTGCCGGATGTGATCGAGGCCGTGCTCGGCACCTACCGCGACCTGCGCGAAAGCGGCGAGACCTTCCAGAACACCGTGCGCCGCACTGGCCTTGACCCGTTCAAGGAAGCCGCCAAGCAGGCACGCCACAAAGAACCAGAAACCGCTGCCGCCTGAGCCCCGCAGCGCCGTACAGCACAGCCCCACAGACATGATGTTGAAACTAATCGCCGCCCAAGACCACCAGCCGCCTGCCGATGGCGACGCCCGCGCCGTGGCCCTGCCCAACGATGCCGATGCGCTGGCCCTGCCGCTCGATGGCGTGGACCGTGTGGATCTGCACTTCCCCAACTTCACCGATGGCCGCGCATTCAGCCAGGCTTTTTTGCTGCGCCGCCGCCGTGGCTTTACGGGCGAGATCCGCGCCACCGGCGATGTGCTGATCGATCAGCTGGTGCAGATGCAACGCACGGGCTTTTCGAGCGCCGTGCTGCGCGAGGGCGTGGACGCTGCCGATGCGCAGCGCCAGTTTGAACGCTTCCCTGGCTTCTACCAGGGCGACGCCGTGAACCCCCAACCCCAGTTTGCCGCCCAGGCCGCCTGACAGGCGCACTGCCACGCGCCCGCTGCACCAAAAAACGAGCCCCTCACCATGAGCCAAATCGATCTTGCACGCATCAACGCCGACCTGGGCCGCAACGCGCCCGCCCTGGTGGAATGGGCCCTGGGCCTGGGCAAGACCAGCATCGTCACCACCAACTTCCGCCCCTTCGAAGCCGTGATCCTGCACATGGTCACGCAGGTGAATCCTGATGTGCCCGTGGTCTGGATGGACAACGGCTACAACACCGAAGCCACCTACCGCTTTGCCGACGAAGTGACCCAGCAGCTGGGGTTGAAGCTGAAGATCTACCTGCCCCTGCGCTCGCGCGCCCACCGCGAAGCGGTGGACGGCCCTACGCCCGCGCTGGACGACCCACGCCACGCCGCCTTCACCGAAGAGGTGAAACTGGAGCCCTTTGCCCGCGCCCTGCGCGAGACCGCGCCGCAAGTCTGGTTCACTGCGCTGCGCGCCACTGACACCGCCGTGCGCGCGCAGATGGACCCGGTGAGCATCAACCCCGACGGCCTCGTCAAAGTGGCTCCGCTGCTGCACTGGTCGTCCAAAGACCTGCACGAGTACTGCGTGAAACACGGCCTGCCCAACAACTTCGACTACGTGGACCCCACCAAGGGCGAAGACAACCGCGAGTGTGGCCTGCACATTGCCCACTGACCCCAGGTCCGACCATGAACGCCCGCACCGACTCAGCGCTGCTTGAGAAAACCAACAACATGAGCTACCACCTCAACAACTCCCACCTCGACGCCCTGGAAGAAGAAACCATCTTCATCCTGCGCGAAGTCGCCGCCGCCTTCGAGCGCCCCGCCCTTCTGTTCTCGGGCGGCAAGGATTCGCTGGTCATGCTCAAGTGCGCCGAAAAGGCCTTTGGCGCGGGCCGCATCCCTTACCCGCTCTTGATGATCGACACGGGCCACAACTTCCCGGAAGTGACGGACTTCCGCGACTTCCGGGCGAAGGAGCTGGGCGCCGAACTCATCGTGCGCAGCGTGGAAGATTCGATGGCGCGCGGCACCGTGCGCCTGGCCCACCCCGGCGAGTCGCGCAACGTGCACCAGTCGGTCACGCTGCTCGAAGCGATTGAAGAGTTCCGCTTTGACGCCCTGATCGGCGGTGCCCGCCGCGACGAGGAAAAGGCGCGCGCCAAGGAGCGCATCTTCAGCCACCGCGACAGCTTCGGCCAATGGCAGCCCAAGGCCCAGCGCCCCGAGCTGTGGACCCTGTTCAACACCCGCCTGCAGCCCGGCGAGCACTTCCGCGTGTTCCCCATCAGCAACTGGACCGAGCTGGACGTGTGGCAGTACATCGACCGCGAGCAGATCGGCCTGCCCAGCATCTACTACACGCACAAGCGCCAGGTGGTGGACAAGAAGGGCCTGCTGATGCCAGTGACCGAGCTGACCCCGCCGCGTGAGGGCGATGTGGTGGAAACGCGCGATGTGCGCTTCCGCACCGTGGGTGACATCACCTGCACCGCCCCCGTGGAAAGCACCGCAGCCACCCCGGCCGAGATCGTCATCGAGACCCTGGCCGCCGACGTGAGCGAGCGTGGCGCCACGCGCATGGACGACAAGACATCGGATGCTTCGATGGAGAAGCGCAAGAAGGACGGGTATTTCTGATGACCGCTATCAATTCAATAGCTACTGGCGCAAACAACACTAGCGCCACCGGCCAAAACGACCATATTTCCGCCCTCAAGTTCATCACTTGCGGCTCCGTCGATGACGGCAAGAGCACGCTGATCGGCCGCCTGCTGGTGGACAGCAAGGCTGTGCTGCAAGACCACCTGGCCGGCGTGCAGCGCCAGGGTGAGACCGACCTGGCCCTGCTGACCGACGGCCTTTCCGCCGAACGCGAGCAGGGCATCACCATCGACGTGGCCTACCGCTACTTCGCCACGGAAGAGCGCAAGTTCATCATTGGCGACGCGCCCGGCCACGAGCAGTACACCCGCAACATGGTGACGGCCGCCAGCAGCGCCGACGCCGCCGTGGTGCTGGTCGATGCGACCAAGCTCGACTGGAAGAACCCTGGCCTCGCATTGCTGCCGCAGACACGCCGCCACAGCCTGCTGGCCCATTTGCTGCGCGTGCACTCGCTGGTGTTTGCCGTGAACAAGCTGGACGCGGTGGAAGACCCCGCGCTGGCCTGGAAGCATATTCAAGGCGCACTGCAGGCCTTTGCCCAGGCGGCAGGCATCACCGTGCGCGCCATGGTGCCGGTCTCCGCCCTCAAGGGCTGGAACGTGGTGGACGCCCACGCAGGCTGGTGCGGCTATAACGGTCCTACCCTCCTGCAACTCTTGGAAGAACTGCCCAACACCCCGGCAGACACCGCACTGGCACCGGCCTTCCCGGTGCAGTGGGTCGAGAAGTTCTCGTCCTCGTCGGACACCAGCCAGGGCCGCCGCGTGTTCTGGGGCCGCGTGGCCGCCGGCAGTTTTGCACCCGGCACGGCCGTGCAGATCTTCCCCAGCGGCCAGCTCGCCACCGTGGCCCAGGTGCTGGACCACGCCCGCCACCCCAAGGACGTGCCCGCAGGCACCAGCGCGGGCATCATCCTGGACCGCGAGGTGGACGTATCGCGCGGCGACTGGATTTTGGCAGCGCCCACACCCGCTGCAGCCCCAGCCGATGACGACTTTGGCGACACGCCCGCCGCCACCCCGGCCTGGCCCGCCAGCCGCGAGCTGCGCACTACCGTCGCCTGGATGGACGACGAACCGCTGGTCGCTGGCCGCGTGTACTGGGCGCTGCACGGCCACCGCTGGGTCAAGGCCAAGGTCAAGGCCGTGGTGCACAAGCTCAACATCAACACGCTGGCCGAAGAAGCCGCCACGCAGCTCGATCCCAATGCCATCGGCCATGTGGACCTGCTGCTGCAGGAGGCGATTCCCGCCGCAGCATTCAGCCAGGCCCGCGTGCTGGGCTCGCTGATTCTGGTGGACACCGCCAGCCACAAAACCGCTGGCGCCGTGCTCGTCAACTGATCCAGATCAGCGCCCCAAGCCCCAGTCACCCCATCGGGGTGAGGGACCCTGCAACCAAAGGTCGGTGAAAGCTTTTAAAATCGAGGGTTTTCACCGACCCACACAACTCCTGTCATGACCCACGTCGTTTCCGAAAACTGCATCAAGTGCAAGTACACCGATTGTGTGGACGTGTGCCCCGTGGACTGCTTCCGCGAAGGCCCGAACATGCTCGTCATCGATCCCGATGAGTGCATCGATTGCGCCGTCTGCATCCCCGAGTGCCCGGCCAACGCCATCTTTGCCGAAGAAGACCTGCCGGCGGACCAGATCGCCTTCATCAAGCTCAACGCCGACCTGGCCTTTGCCGACGGCTGGAAGAGCATCACCAAGCGCAAGCCGGCGCTGCCCGACGCCGACGAATGGAACGGCAAGCCGGGCAAGGTCAACGAACTGATCAAGTAACCCGCCGCGCGCCCCGCTGGTGACTGAGACTTTGCAAGCGCCCGCCGTCGTAGAGACCGACGCCGTCGTCATCGGCGCGGGTCCCGTGGGCCTGTTCCAGGTCTTCCAGCTGGGCCTGCAAGGCATCACGGCCCACCTGATCGACGCCCTGCCCCATGCGGGCGGCCAGTGCGTCGAGCTGTACGGCGACAAACCCATCTACGACATCCCGGGCATCCCGGTGTGCACCGGGCGTGAGCTGGCGGGTCTGCTGCTGCAGCAGATTGCGCCGTTCAAGACCCAGTGGCACCTGAACGCGCTGGTGTCCGCACTCACCGTGCAGGCCGATGGGCGCCTGCTGGTCGAAACCTCGCACGGCGCACAACTGCTGGCCCGCAGCGTGTTCATTGCCGCAGGCGTAGGCGCCTTTGTGCCGCGCACGCTCAAGGTGGACGGCATCGAGCGCTTTGTGGGTAACCAGGTCCAC
>NZ_QAIM01000120.1:0-3556 GCF_003061035.1 Acidovorax sp. HMWF018 | reverse complement strand
GCCCGCGACTGCAGATGTGGCCGGGCGCCACGTCGTCGTGCACGGCGGCGACGAGCCCGCCGTGGCCCGCGCCGTGGAACTGGCCGAACAAGGCCAGGCCGCACGCGTCAACCTGCTGCACCGCCGCGACGTGTTCCAGGCGCCTGAAGCCCTGCTGCAACGCCTGCAGCAATTGCGCGATGCGGGCCGCATCCACGTCGAGGCCGCACAGATTACCGGCATTGACACTGCGGGCGACCGCCTCACCGCACTACAGGTGGTGGATGCCGACGGCAGCACCCGCGCCCTGGCGCTGGACCTGCTGGTGGCCGTGCTGGGCATCTCGCCCCGCCTCGGTCCCATTGCGGACTGGGGTTTGGCCATGGACCGCAAACAGCTGGTGGTGGACACCGAGGCCTTCCGCACCAGCGTGCCCGGCATTTACGCCGTGGGCGACATCAACACCTACCCCGGCAAACGCAAGCTCATCCTGTGCGGCTTCCACGAAGCCACGCTGGCGGCCTTTGGTGCGGCCGAGGTGCTCAAGGGCGACAAGGTGGCGCTGCAGTACACCACCACCAGTCCGCGCCTGCACCAGTTGCTGGGCGTCGCACCGTTATCGGCACCTTCTGCCACCGTGTAGTCCCGGCGGGCCAGGGCTCGTCACTTCGTGCCCAAACGACGGGCCCACAAATAAGCACAAAATGTCCAAAGGGCGCGCAGGCGCCCGGCACGATGGCGTCTCCATCCACCCACCAGGAGCACGCCATGAGCCAACCCCCCCTTCAATCCATCTGGGACACCTACACCGCGTCGTGGAAGACCGATTCGGCCGCGGACCGCACAGCCCTTTTTACCCAGTCCCTCGACCCTGCCTGCACCTACAACGACCCGCTGGCCACAGCCCAGGGCTGGGACCAATTGACGGCCTACATGGACAACTTTCACAGTCAGGTCCCCGGCGGGCATTTTGTGACCCACTATTTCGCCAGCCACAACCAGCAGAGCATCGCCAAATGGAACATGGTGGATGGCAGCGGGCAGGTGATCGGGGAAGGCGTGAGCTACGGCCGGTACAACGACCAGAATCGCCTGGTTGCCATGACCGGTTTCTTTGAAACCCCTTGAACCGACGCCACCGTGCTTTATCTCCGGCAAATCCAGGAGGGCATCGATTTCATCGAGGCCCATCTCGAATCCGATATCGAGCTTTCGGAGGTGGCACGGGCTGCGGGGATGAGCCAGTGGCACTTCCAGCGGATCTTCAAGGCGCTGACCAACGAAACCCTCAAGACCTATATCCGGTCGCGCCGGTTCTCGCGGGCGCTGGAGCAGTTGACCAACACACGGTTGAGCGTGCTCGACATTGCGCTGGCGTCGGGGTACGAGACGCAGGAGAGTTTCACGCGCGCGTTCCGCGATTGCTTTCGGCTCACGCCGTCGCAGTACCGCAAGATGGGCAACCGCTCGCTGTTCGTGCGCAAGATCCGCTTCGACGAAAGCTACCTCGGGCACATTCACCACAACATTTCGCTGGAACCCGACATCAAGGAGCAGCCTGCCATGCGGCTGGTCGGGCTGCCCACGGACTACTACGGCATCGACTCCGAAAAGAACAACCTGGGCCAGAAACTGCCGCCCCTGTGGGCGAAGTTCCTGCCCCGGCTGGGCGAGATTGCGAACACCGTGCCTGGGGTCTGCTACGGCGTCGTAGCCCCAGCGGGGCCCCACACCGAAGAACTGCGCTACCTGGCCTGCATCGAAGTGCGGGGCCTCGGTGCACTACCACCGGGCATGGTGGCCATGGAAATCCCCGGATCGACCTATGCACGCTTCACCCACCGGGGCCCTGCGCAGAACGTCGATGCGACGGTGAACTACATCTATGCGAGCTGGCTGCTGTCGGCCGGCCCGTCGCACACCCTGGGGCCGGATCTGGAAATCTACGGCTCGCAATACCACCCGACGTCCAGCGACTCCGTGATGCACTACGCGATCCCGATTGCCCAGGGCAAGCGCTGACCCTCCCCCTCCAAGAGGACCGTGCTCCTTTGGGGCGCCATCGCTAGGGGCGTCGAATCGACCTGCCGGAACCGACTGAGAGAGTCCCTTTGAACCTGATTAAGATCATCCGGAGCCAGGGTCGGAACAGTAATCGAGCTGCCCGCTACCTACTGGCCAGAAGCGGACATTGGAGCCACAAATGCCACTCGAATGGAAACACTCTGCAGATGGAGTCGACTGGGAAGAACTTTCTGCCCTCTATCGGGCTGCACCACTAGGCGAGAAGCCGCCGCTTCATCTGCAGAAAGTCTTCTCAAACAGCATGTTCAAGTGTTTCGTCTACGAGAATGCGACGCTCGTAGCGGTGGGACGCGCGCTCGCTGATGGTGGAGATTGCTCGTACATATGCGACGTTGCGGTATTGCCCAGCTATCAAGGCACAGGCCTCGGCAAACAAGTTGTCAGTGACCTGGTGGAAATGTCATCCGGTCACAAGAAAATCATCTTGTATGCGGTCCCAGGCAAAGAACCTTTCTACAGGAAATTCGGCTTCATGCGAATGAAGACGGCTATGGCCATCTTTAAGAATCAGCAGCAGCAGGTGGAGGGGGGCTACCTTAGTGAAAGCTAATCCTCAAATCAAGATGATGCGTACCGGCAAGTCGTCTGCTGCCGGGGGCCAAAGGTCTGCAACGGGCCCGCTAGCGTCCTTCTGTGTGGGGCAGAATCCGGCCAGAAGCGGACATTGGCAAATGGAGGCAGCAACAATGGCGGCCAAAGATCTTAGTTCTTCTTGGGCAACTACGTCTCGACACCTGATTGCAAGCAAGAGTCACTTGCCGTCGCCACTCCCAAACGGGGCGTTAGACGCTCTTCATCAGATGGATGAGTTTCTAAATCACAACGAACTCGGGTTGGCGCTGGAAGAAGCAGAGTTCCTTGGCGACCTTTGCCATTCCCCTCCAGCTTTTTGGGCGGAACTCCAGTTGGCGGCTGAAAACATGGGATTAAGCGAAGCAGCATCACGTTTTGAAGCTCGCAAGTAAACAGCCTCGCATCTGCAACATGGCAAGGACTGCTATGGGCCCGAAGCCGACGTTGGACAACAGCACCCCAAAGCTGGCGTTGATTCAAAACGAATCGATGCCTAACTCCTACGACTACACCAGATGACCAACGACGATGAAATTTCGCCAGAGCAACTCCGTAAGACGGCTGAGGAATTGCGAACGTTCTCGCAGGATCTACATAGGAAATTTGATGACGCGACGGCACTGCATGAAAGGACGATGCGTCGGCATCGCTTCTTCCCCCGAGATCGCGCGAACTTCTGGAAGATGCCCAAATGGCTGTGGGTTCCAATAGTCGGCTCGTTGATTCTTCTTTTTCTAATTGCACTGTTGTCAGTGGTCTGACACGGCAGTCAAGTGGAGTGCCTTTGGCAGCCGCGTCCTTTGGACGTTAAGTGTCTGCTTTTCCTAAGGCTACGCTGAACAAGCCCTCGAAATTTCCCGCGCGAACGCGGAAGACGCCATTTTTTGGATTTTGTGGCCTCTTGCGCCGCCCATTTGGG
>NZ_QAIM01000650.1:0-5127 GCF_003061035.1 Acidovorax sp. HMWF018 | reverse complement strand
AAGGACCTCCAGGTGCCCAAGGCCCAGGTCATCCTGCGCAAGGGCTTTCACCAGCATGTGGACAGCTACTCGGCCTTTGAAGAGGCCGACCGCAAGACCTCCACCGGCCTGGCGGGTTACCTCAAGCAGCGTGGCATCAAGACCGTGTTTGTCACGGGCCTGGCCACCGACTTCTGTGTGGCCTGGACGGCGCTGGACGCCAAACGTCTGGGCTTCGAAACCTATGTGGTCGAAGATGCGACCCGCGCCATTGACCTCAACGGATCGCTCGATGCGGCCTGGAAAAACATGAAGGCTAAGGGCGTCAAACGCATCCAGTCCAGCGACATCGATGTCGCCTGACGGCGCACCGCCCCGGTGCTTCGGCGCCGGGGTTTGACGGATTCACAACACCCCGCAGAAATGGTTGCGCAGCCGCTCCGCTTGCAGGGAAACTTGCGCCTTTGATGTAAGGAGCGTTTCATGAAATGTCGTGGGATGGAGGAGGGCAGCATCGACCGCCGTGTGGTGCTGACGGCCCTGGCCGCCGCTGCTCTGGGGGCCGCGGGCCCGGCTGCTGCCGAGACCGGGGTGACGGACACCCGCATCAAGGTGGGGCAGTCGGCCGTGTTCACCGGCCCGGCCAAGGATTTCGGGGTGGACTACAAGGCGGGCATTGCGCTGGCGTTCGACAAGGTGAACAAGACCGGCGGCGTGCAGGGGCGCACGCTGGAGCTGGTGTCGCACGATGACGCGTACGAGCCCAAGAAGACCGCCGAGAACACGGCCAAGCTCATTGACGAAGACAAGGTCTTCGCCCTGATCGGCTATGTGGCCACCGGCAACCTTATCGCCGCCATGCCCCTGGCAGAGAAGGCGGGCGTGCCCATGTTCGCGCCGCTGGTGGGCACCACCTCGTTTCGCACCACGCACAACCGCTACCTGTTCCACGTGCGCGCCAGCTACGAGACCGAGCTGCGCAAGATCGTGGGCCACCTCGCCACGCTGGGCATCAACAACATCGCTGTCATCTACCAGAACAGCGCGTTTGGCAAATCCAACCTCGACACCTGCCTGCAGATCGCCCAGGGCCTGAAGGTCAAGGTGGTCGATTCCGTGCCCATGGAGATCGCCGCCACCGACGCCAAGCCCCAGGTGGCGCAGCTCACCAAGGCCCAGCCGGGCGCGGTGGTGATGATCATGGCGGGCAAGATGGTGGAAGTGTTCCTGCGCGACTACCGGGCGGCGGGCGCGGCGTCGCCGCTGTACACCATCTCGGTGGGCATCACCGACGCACCGGGCTCTGCGCAGCGCCTGAACGGCGGCATCGAGGGCCTGGTCACGGCCAGCATCGTGCCCTCGCCACAGGCCAGCCGTCTGGCCATCGTGGCCGACTACCGCAAGGACCGCGCGGACGCGGGCGAGAAGATCGACAGCTACACCATGCTGGAGGGCTACATTGCCGCCCGCGTGTTTGTGGAGGGTCTCAAGCGCGCGGGCAAAGCGCTCACGCGTGAAGGCTTCATCAAGGCCATGGAAGACATGGGCACCACCAAGATCGGTGACTTTCCGCTGCAGTACGGCCCGGGCAACCACAATGGCTCCAACTTTGTGGATCTGGAGATGTATACGCGCACCGGCAGTCTGCGGCGCTGAGGGCATCCCAAAGAGACATGCACGCGCCCGCTTCGCTTCACACCATGGTCGTCAACGGCCAGCCTTGTGCCTTGCCAGCAAGTACCTCCACCCACGCCACGCTGCTGCACGTGCTGCGCAATGACTTGTCGCTCAACGGCCCCAAATACGGCTGTGGCCTGGGGCAGTGCGGGGCGTGCACGGTGCTGGTGGACGGCATTGCCGCGCGGGCCTGCGTGATCCCGGCGCAGGGCGTGGCAGGTCGCGAGGTGACCACGCTGGAAGGGCTGCCCGGGCGCTGTAGCCGCACCGAAGGGCTTCACCCGGTGCAGCAGGCCTTTGTGGATGAGCAGGCCGCGCAGTGCGGCTATTGCCTGAGCGGCATGGTGATGATGGCCGTGGCCCTGCTGGAGCGCAATCCAGACCCCGACGAAGCAGCCGTACGCCGCGAGCTGTCGGGCAACCTGTGCCGCTGCGGCACGCATGTCGAAATCATCCGCGCCGTGCTGCGCGCGGCCCAGCTGATGCGCGAGGCCCAGGCATGAACACGCCTCCATCCCTGCGCGCCCACAGCCCGCTCACCCGCGCCGACTTCCATGCCGCCCGGGGCGTGCTGCTGGTGGTGCGCAACCCACCGCCCGCGCCACCTCCCGTCAAGGGCCAGCCCGCGCTCGTGGCGGGCAACCCGGCCGAGGGCGTGGAGATACTGATCGCCGTGTGGGACGACGGCAGCGTGACCGCACTCAACGGCCATGTGGACCTGGGCACCGGCATCCGCACCGCGCTCGCGCAGATCGTGGCCGAAGAATTGGACGTGCCCTTGGCCCAGGTGAACATGGTGCTGGGCGACACCACACGCGCGCCCAACCAGGGCGCCACCATCGCGAGTGCGTCCATCCAGATCCACGCCAAGCCCCTGCGCACCGCCGCTGCGCAGGCGCGCCACTGGCTGGTGGCCCAGGCCGCAGAGCGGCTGGGCGTGTCGGTGGAGGCACTGCAGGTGCGCGCGGGGGTGGTGCAGGTCATGGCAGACCCGTCGCGCCACGTGGCCTACGGCGCGCTGCTGGCGGGCGCGCACACCACGCTGGAGCTGGTGGACGCCACGCCCACCAAGGCTGCGGCTGACTACACCGTGGTCGGCCAGTCCGTGCCGCGCGTGGACATCCCCGCCAAGGTCAGCGGCGAGCTGGTGTTTGTGCACGACATGCGCGTGCCCGGCATGCTGCACGGCCGTGTGGTGCGCCCGCCGTATGCGGGGGCCGACCATGGCGACTTCATCGGCAACACGCTGGAATCGGTGGACCAGCAGTCCATCGCCCACATCCCCGGCATCCGCGCCGTGGTGGTGATCCGCGACTTTGTGGGCATCGTCGCCGAGCGCGAGGAGCAGGCCGAGCAGGCGCTGCGCGATTTGAAAGTGCACTGGAAGGACTGGCCTGGCTTCCCGCGCCAGGACAGCGCCGAGGCGCTGGAACAGGCCATCCGCGCCAACCCCGCCACGCAGCGCCGCCTGGTGGACGAGGGCGATGTGGATGGCGCCCTGGCCGCGCTGTCTGCCAACGGCCAGCCCATGCCACGCACCTATGTGTGGCCGTACCAGATGCACGGCTCCATCGGCCCGTCCTGCGCGGTGGCCGAATGGCGCAGTGATCACAGCACGGGCCGCCCGCGCATGACGGTGTGGGCGGGCACGCAAAACCCCCATGTGCTGCGCGCCGACCTCGCCCGGCTGATGGGGCTGACCGATGTGGACATCGACCTCATCCGCATGGAGGCCGCAGGCTGCTATGGCCGCAACGGTGCCGACGATGTGGCGGCAGATGCCGCGCTGCTGTCGCGCGCTGTGGGCGCCCCGGTGCGCGTGCAGCTCACGCGCGAGCAAGAGCATTTGTGGGAACCCAAGGGCACTGCCCAGCTCATGCAGGTGCGCGGCGGGCTCAAGGCCGATGGCACCGTGGCGGCGTACGACTTCGAAACGTCCTACCCCTCCAACGGCGCGCCCACGCTGGCCCTGCTGCTCACCCGCACCATCGAGCCCGTGGCCCAGGCCTACGAGATGGGCGACCGCACGGCACGCCCGCCCTACCAGTACGACAACCTGCGCGTGGCCGTCAACGACATGCCGCCCATCGTGCGCGCGTCGTGGCTGCGCGGCGTGTCGGCCCTGCCCAACTCGTTTGCGCACGAGTCGTATGTGGACGAACTAGCGACGGCGGCGGGTGTGGACCCGGTGCAGTTTCGCTTGCAGTTGCTGAACGACCCGCGCGCCGCCGAGCTGGTGCAGGCCACGGCCGAAAAGGCGGGCTGGATTCGCCGCACCGGCCCGCAGCAGCGCCCCTTGGATGGAGACTGGGTGCAAGGCCAGGGCTTTGCCTATGCCCGCTACATCCACAGCAAATGGCCCGGCTTTGGCGCCGCCTGGGCAGCCTGGGTGGCCGATGTGGAGGTCAACAAAAGGACCGGCGAGGTGCATGTGCGCCGCGTGGTCGTGGGGCACGACGCGGGCCTGATGGTGAACCCCGCCGGTGTGGAGCAACAGGTGCACGGCAACGTGCTGCAGACCACCAGCCGCGCGCTCAAGGAGCAGGTGACGTTCGAGCCCGTCAAGCAGGCCGTGGACAACCGCGAGTGGGGCAGCTACCCCATCCTGAGCTTTCGCGAGGTGCCGGTAATCGAGGTCATGCACATGCCCCGGCAGGACGAGGCGCCGCTGGGCTCCGGCGAGTCGTCGTCCGTGCCGGGCACGGCGGCCATTGCCAATGCGATTTTTGACGCCACGGGCGTGCGCTTTCGCGCGCCGCCGTTCACGCCCGAGGTGGTGCGCGCCGGGCTCAACCCCTTGCCCGGCGGCGCAGGCGAGGCGGCTGCAGGCAGCACCGCACCCACTGAGCAGGCCGAGGTATTGCCCACGCTGGAGCTGCCCGCACCCGCCGTGCCAGCCAGCGCCACATGGCCCACCCAGCGCAGCCCCTGGGCGCGCGCCCTGGCCCTGGCCGCTGGTGGCATCGCCATGGGCGCCGCGCTGCTGGGCTGGCGCCCCTCCATCGCGCCCGTGGTGCAGACGGCGGGTGCCTCGGTCTACAACGCCGCCACCATCGAGCGCGGCCGCCTGCTGGCCGCTGCGGGCGACTGCGTGGTGTGCCACACCGCACCGGGCGGCACGCCCAACACGGGCGGCCGCGCCATGGACACGCCCTTCGGCAAGGTCTACACCACCAACCTCACGCCCGACGCAGAGACCGGCATCGGCCAGTGGTCCTTCAGCGCCTTCCAGCGCGCCATGCGCGAAGGCATCTCGCGTGACGGCAAGCACCTGTACCCCGCGTTCCCCTACACATCGTTCGCCAAGATGAGCGACGACGACCTGACCGCGCTGTACGCCTACCTGATGGCGCAGCCCGCCGTGCGGGCCGAGGTGCCGAAGACCGAGTTGACCTTCCCGTTCAGCGTGCGCCCGCTCATGGCGGGCTGGAACGCGCTGTTCCACGACGCGACCCCGTTCAAGCCCGACCC
>NZ_QAIM01000649.1:0-4115 GCF_003061035.1 Acidovorax sp. HMWF018 | reverse complement strand
TTCGAGCTGTTGCGTGATGCTGTCGGCGATCAGCTTGGCATCGATTTCAGGCTTGCGCACTTCTTCGATGTTCACTGCGACGGGCACGCCCAGGCGCGACGCGAGTTCCTTCTTCAGGTTCTCGATGTCTTCGCCCTTCTTGCCGATCACCACACCAGGACGTGCCGAGTAAATGGTGATACGGGCGTTCTTGGCAGGACGCTCGATCAGGATGCGCGACACAGCCGCGTTCTTGAGCTTGGCCTTCAGGTACTCGCGCACCTTGATGTCTTCGGCCAGCATGCCCGCGAAATCGCGGTTGCTGGCGTACCAACGGCTGGACCAGTTGCGGCTGACCGCAAGGCGGAAGCCGGTAGGATGGATTTTCTGTCCCATAGTCTTCCCGAGCCTTTAGTTGCCAACCGTCACGTACACATGGCACGTGGGCTTGCTGATGCGGTTGCCGCGGCCTTTGGCGCGCGCGGTGAAGCGCTTGAGCGTGGTGCCTTGTTCGACGTAGATGGTCTTGACCTTCAGTTCGTCGATGTCAGCGCCATCGTTGTGTTCGGCGTTGGCGATGGCCGACTCCAGAACCTTCTTGACGATTCCCGCAGCTTTTTTCTGCGTGAAGTTCAGGATGTTCAGAGCCTGGTCCACTTTCTTGCCGCGGATCAGGTCGGCGACCAGACGGCCCTTGTCGACCGACAGACGGACGCCCCGGAGGACTGCACGTGTTTCAGACATGGTCGTTCCTTACTTCTTCGCTTTTTTGTCAGCGGGGTGACCCTTGAAGGTGCGCGTCAGGGCGAATTCGCCCAGCTTGTGGCCCACCATCTGGTCGGTGACATAGACCGGCACGTGTTGCTTGCCGTTGTGCACGGCGATGGTCAGACCGATGAACTCGGGCAGAACCATGGAGCGACGCGACCAGGTCTTGACTGGTTTCTTGTCCTTGGTGGCAACGGCCTTTTCGACCTTGGCCAGCAAGTGATGGTCAACAAATGGACCCTTTTTGAGAGAGCGAGTCATCTGTTACCCCTTACTTCTTGCGACGCGACACGATCATGATCTGTGTGCGCTTGTTGTTACGGGTGCGATAACCCTTGGTCAGATTGCCCCAAGGATCGACTGCATGGCGGCCTTCGCCGGTGCGGCCTTCGCCACCACCGTGAGGGTGATCCACAGGGTTCATGGCCACGCCGCGAACCGTAGGACGAATACCCATCCAGCGCTTCACACCGGCCTTGCCCAGTTGGCGCAGGCTGTGCTCTTCGTTGGCCACTTCACCAATGGTGGCGCGGCATTCGATGTGGATCTTGCGCACTTCGCCGGAGCGCATACGCACTTGAGCGTAAACGCCTTCGCGGGCCAGCAGCGTTGCCGAGGCACCTGCCGAGCGGGCGATCTGAGCACCGGCACCGGGCTTGAGCTCGATGCAGTGGATGGTCGAACCCACGGGGATGTTGCGGATAGGCAGCGTGTTGCCAGCGCGGATCGGTGCTTCCGAACCGGACAGCAGGGTTGCGCCCACTTCCAGGTTGCGGGGAGCGATGATGTAGCGACGTTCGCCGTCGGCATAGCACACCAGAGCGATGTGGGCCGTACGGTTGGGGTCGTACTCAATGCGCTCAACCTTGGCCGGAATGCCGTCCTTGTTGCGCTTGAAGTCCACCACACGGTAGTGGTGCTTGTGACCACCGCCCTTGTGGCGGGTGGTGATGTGACCGTTGTTGTTACGACCGGCCTTCTGGAATTGTGGCTCCAGCAGGGGGGCGTACGCTTCACCCTTGTACAGGTGGTCACGCGTGACCTTCACCACGGCACGTTGGCCGGGCGAGGTAGGTTTCATCTTAACGACAGCCATGATTACGCGGCCTCCCCGGAGAGGTTCAGCTCTTGACCTGGCTGCAGCGTGACGTATGCCTTGCGAACGTTGTCGCGGCGGCCCACGGTCTTGCCGAAACGCTTGGTCTTGCCTTTGGTGTTCACCACAGAAACGCCCTTGACTTCCACCTTGAACATCAATTCCACAGCGGCCTTGATTTCGGGCTTGGTAGCGTTCTGCAGCACCTTGAACGTCACTGCATTGGACTTCTCGGCAACCATGGTGGCCTTTTCGGACACGATGGGAGCGACCAGCACTTGCATCAGACGACCTTCGTCAAACTTGAGTGTGCTCATGCGAACATCTCCTTGAGTTTGTCGATTGCACCCTTGGTGACGAGCACTTTCTTGAAACGCACCAGCGACACGGGATCGGCGTAACGGGGCTCAACGACGAGCACGTTCACCAGATTGCGCGAGGCGAGGTACAGGTTTTCGTCCACTTCGTCGGCAATCACCATCACCGATTGCAGGTTCATCGCCTTGAACTTGTCAGCCAGGACCTTGGTCTTGGGGGAATCAAGCTTCAGCGAATCGACCACAGCCAGACGGCCTTCGCGGGCCAGCTGCGACAAGATGGCAGACATACCGGCGCGGTACATCTTCTTGTTGATCTTCTGCGTGAAATTTTCGTCAGGCATGTTCGGGAAAATCCGACCACCCCCACGCCACAGAGGCGAGGAAGTCATACCTGCACGTGCGTTACCCGTACCCTTTTGCTTGAAAGGCTTCTTGGTCGAGTGACGGACTTGCTCGCGGTCCTTCTGGGCGCGAGTGCCTTGGCGGGCGTTGGCCTGATAGGCCACCACGATCTGGTGCACCAGATCTTCGTTGTATTCACGACCGAACACGGTTTCAGGAACATCCAGCTTGGATGCGCCTTGGCCTTGGTCATTCAGGAGTTCGAGCTGCATTAGTTCGCTCCTTTGGAGGCTTTGGCCTTGATCGCTGGACGCACCGTCACGAACCCACCCTTGGAGCCCGGAATAGCGCCCTTGATCAAGAGCAGTTGACGCGCTTCATCGATGCGGATGACATCGAGGTTTTGCGTGGTCTTGGTGACATCGCCGAGGTGGCCCGTCATGCGCTTGCCGGGGAACACGCGACCTGGGTCTTGTGCCATACCGATCGAGCCAGGCACGTTGTGCGAACGGCTGTTACCGTGCGACGCGCGCTGCGAGCTCATGTTGTGACGCTTGATGGTACCGGCGTAGCCCTTACCGATGGACGTGCCTTGCACGTCGACCTTTTGGCCCACAGCAAACACATCGGTGGCAGGAACCGTAGCACCCGCGGCGTACTTGCCAGCGGTTTCTGCGGTCACGCGGAATTCCTGGATGATTTCACCGGCTTCCACACCTGCCTTGGCAAGGTGGCCGGCTTCTGGCTTGGTCACGCGCGATGCTTTGCGCGAACCGAATGTGACCTGCAGGGCCACATAGCCATCGTTCTCTTGGGTTTTGACCTGGGTAACGCGGTTGTTGGACACATCCACCACCGTGACAGGCACTGCGTCCCCATCATCGGTGAACAGACGCATCATGCCCACTTTGCGACCCAGCAACCCGAGGGAGTTGCTCAGACTCATTGGTTTTCTCCAAAACTCTCACCGCCGCAACTTCAATTGGCTACGGCGTTTCCGCAAACTCTCGCTTGCGTGCATGAAAGAAGGTTAATAAAACTCCGCTGACGCACACCATTTAACAGGCGCAAATCGAGCGAAGCCCTAAAGTATAACGCGAACTGCTTTTTCAAGCAAGTTCGCGCTATTTCAGTCGCTGCAAGACGGGCGAACCCGTCCCACAACAGCTACTGCTACATCACTGCAGCTTGATTTCGACGTCCACGCCAGCTGGCAGGTCGAGCTTCATCAGGGCGTCCACGGTCTTGTCCGTAGGGTCCACGATGTCCATCAGACGCTGGTGCGTGCGGATTTCGAGCTGGTCGCGGCTGGTCTTGTTGACGTGCGGCGAGCGCAGGATGTCGAAACGCTTCATGCGCGTCGGCAGGGGCACGGGACCCTTGACGATGGCGCCGGTGCGCTTGGCGGTGTCAACGATCTCGGCAGCGGACTGGTCGATCAGCTTGTAGTCAAACGCCTTCAGGCGGATGCGGATTTTTTGCTTGGACATGGCAAGTTCCTTTTCTGCTTATGAATTAAGCAATGATCTTGGCCACGACGCCAGCGCCCACGGTACGGCCGCCTTCGCGGATAGCGAAGCGCAGACCTTCTTCCATGGCGATGGGGTTGA
>NZ_QAIM01000648.1:0-1283 GCF_003061035.1 Acidovorax sp. HMWF018 | reverse complement strand
GCCGAACAAGAGATCGAACGCCTGGCGTTCTACGACGCGCTCACGGGTCTGCCCAACCGCCGCCTGCTGCTGGACCGCCTGCAACGCTCCATCGCCGCCTGCCAGCGCACCAGGAACCTCGGGGCCCTGCTGTTCATCGACCTCGATAACTTCAAAGACCTCAACGACACCCTGGGCCACGACATGGGCGACCAGCTCCTGGCCCAGGTCGCCGCCCGCCTGGTGGGCAGCGTGCGCGAAGCCGACACCGTGGCCCGCTTCGGCGGCGACGAATTCGTCGTCATGCTCGAAGCCCTGGCCCCTGACCTGCAAAACGCCGCCACCCAGGCAGAAACCGTCGCCGAAAAACTCCTGGCCAGCCTGAACCAGCCCTTTGACCTGGACGGCGCCCAGCACTACAGCACCCCCAGCATCGGCATCACCCTCTTTGGCGACGAACGCCTCACCGTGGACGAACTCCTCAAGCGCGCCGACCTGGCCATGTACCAGGCCAAAGCCGCAGGACGCAACACCCAGCGCTTCTTCGACCCCGACATGCAGGCGGCCGTCAACGCCCGCTCCAACCTCGAAGCCGACCTGCGCCAGGGCCTGGCCCGGGGCGAATTGCTCGTGCACTACCAGCCCGTCGTGGACCACCATGCCCGCCTGCTGGGCGCAGAAGCCCTCGTGCGCTGGCGCCACCCCCAGCGCGGCATGATCAGCCCCGGCGACTTCATCCCCCTGGCAGAACAGACCGGCCTCATCCTCCCCCTGGGCCAATACGTGCTCCAGACCGCCTGCGAACAACTGCAGCGCTGGAGCCAGCACCCAGACACCGCCCACCTGTCCATCTCCGTCAACGTCAGTGCCCGCCAGTTCCGCCAACCCGGCTTCGTGGCCGAAGTGCTGCAAACCTTGAAGAACCACAACGCAGACCCCCGGCAGCTCAAGCTCGAACTCACCGAAAGCCTGCTGCTGGGAGACATCGAAGACACCATCGCGCGCATGGTGCAGCTCAAGAGCGAAGGCGTGGGGTTTGCGCTGGACGACTTCGGCACCGGCTACTCGTCCCTGTCCTACCTCAAGCGCCTGCCGCTGGACCAGGTGAAGATCGACCAGAGCTTCGTGCGGGACGTGCTGACGGACCCGAACGACGCGGCGATCGTGCGGACGATCCTGGCGCTGGCAAAGAGCCTGGATTTGGAGGTGGTGGCGGAGGGGGTGGAGACGACGGGGCAGCTGTCGTTCCTGAGGCTGCATGGGTGCGAGGGGTTCCAGGGGTATCTGTTTGGAAGGCCTGGGCC
>NZ_QAIM01000647.1:688-6307 GCF_003061035.1 Acidovorax sp. HMWF018 | reverse complement strand
GCCCCCGCCCCAGCAGCCAAGGCAGCGGCGCAGGGTGGCGATGACGATTGGGAGAGCTTCTAAATCGATAGCGGCTAGCGCATGACCATCAAGCGCTGGCGGCTATTTTTTGTGGTCGGTATTCCGGCCGATTTGACAGCAAGGCAGCGTGAGCTGCCTTTTGTTTTGGTGCACCTTGAAAGGATTCTCCGATGCCCCTGGTCAACATCCGCCTTGCGCGCCGCGACCTGCCGACTACCGCAGCCCAGAAAGCCGCCCTGATTGCGGGCGTGACCCAGCTCATGCAGCAGGTGCTGGACAAGCGGCCGGAAAGTGTCACCGTCATCATCGACGAGATAGACCCCGAGAACTGGGGGCAGGGCGGTGAGCCGGTGACCGTGATCCGCCAGCGAAGCAAGGGGCCGACGCAGGCTTGAGCGGTGGCGCGCTACACCTGCGCGCCTTCGACCAGAAACTGCACCTTGCGCTCGCCCTTCCACTCGTTCACATCCAGGCGGAAGGCCAGCAGCACCCGGGCAGGCAACTGCTCGGTATGGCCGAACCAGATGGCATCCACGGGGTTGCCCTGGTGGATGAGCTTGAGCGACAGGTGGTTCTTGGCCTCGCCCACCAGGCGCTGGCTCACGATCTGCACCTCTTCGCTGAAGGTGGGGGGCGCAAAGCCCTGGCCCCAGACCTCGCGGTGCAGCGTGTCCACGATGTCGGCGCGGCAGTATTCGGGGGCCAGCGGGCCGTCGGTTTCGATGCGGCGGGTGAGGGTGGCGGCGTCCAGCCATTCCTGCGCCACCTGGGCAAAGGCTTGCTCGAACACGTCGAACGATTCCTCCGCCACCGTGCAGCCCGCCGCCATGGCGTGGCCGCCGAACTTGAGGATCACGCCCGGGTGGCGTTTGGCCACCAGGTCCAGCGCGTCGCGCAGGTGAAAGCCGGGGATGGAGCGGCCCGAGCCTTTGAGCTCATGCTCCTTGCCCGGCGCGCTGCTGGCCGCAAACACGAACGTGGGGCGGTGCAGCTTGTCCTTGATGCGGCTGGCCACGATGCCGACCACGCCTTCGTGGAAGTCGGGGTCGAACACGCTGATGGCGGGGGGCGGCTCTTCGCTCTCGTCGAACAGGCTCTCGGCCATCAGCATGGCCTGCTCGCGCATGCCTCCTTCGATCTCGCGGCGCTCGCGGTTGATGCCATCCAGCGTGGCGGCCAGTTCGGCAGCACGGCCTGCGTCGTCGGTCAGCAGGCATTCGATGCCCAGCGTCATGTCGGCCAGGCGGCCGGCAGCGTTGATACGTGGGCCTAAAGCAAAGCCAAAGTCGAAGGTGGTGGCCACGGGCGCCTTGCGGCCAGCGGCGTGGAACAGGGCGGCGATGCCTGCGGGCATCTGCCCCGCGCGGATGCGCTTCAAGCCCTGGGCCACCAGGCGGCGGTTGTTGGCATCCAGCTTGACCACGTCGGCCACGGTGCCCAGCGCCACCAGGGTGAGCAAGGGGTCGAGCTTGGGTTGCGTGGCGGCGTCAAACACGCCACGCGCACGCAGCTCGGCGCGCAGGGCCAGCAGCACATAAAACATCACGCCCACCCCGGCCATGGACTTGCTCTCGAACGGGCAGCCGGGCTGGTTGGGGTTGACGATGGCGTCGGCCGCCGGCAGCTCCGGGCCGGGCAGGTGGTGGTCGGTCACCAGCACCTGCAGGCCCAGCGCCTTGGCCTCGGCCACGCCCTCCACGCTGGCGATGCCGTTGTCCACGGTGATGAGCATGTCAGCGCCCCGCTCGGCCACGCGGCGGGCGATCGAGGCGGTGAGGCCGTAGCCGTCGGTCACGCGGTCGGGCACCAGGTAGTCCACGTTCTGGGCGCCCAGCAGCCGCAGGCCGCGCACGCCCACGGCGCAGGCGGTGGCGCCGTCGCAGTCGTAGTCGGCCACGATGATGAGCCGTTGGTTCTGCGCCATGGCATCGGCCAGCAGGCGGGCTGCGGCGTCAATGCCCTTCAAGCCCTGGTCGCCACTGGGCGGCAGCAGGCGGCCCAGGCCATCGTCCAGCTCGTCCTTGGCCCGCACACCGCGCGCGGCGTACAGGCGCGCCAGCAGCGGGTGCACGCCGGCCTGCTCCAGCGCCCAGGCGGCGCGGGGCGGAATGTCCCTTGCTATTATTTTCATAGCTGCACCAGCATATTCGACCAGCGCATGGGGCGAAAAAGACCTTGAATCCGCTGTGCGAGGCTGCGTGGAGCGGTGTGGAAGCCCAGCGCATTGCGTTCGCCGCACAGGGTCAGCTGCACGGGCATGCCGCTTTCGGCCCGGCGCAGCAGGTCGGCCACGGGGCCTGCGTCCAGCGCGGCCCAGGCGCTGGCCCAGGTGCGCCAGTCGTCGTGCAAGGCGGCGTCCCGCAGGGTGGTGGGCATGTGGGGTGGCACAGTGGCACGCGGTGGGCCAGCCAGTGTGCCCGTGCCATGCACCCAGAACGAGTTGACGATGGGCAGCCCGCGCGCTGAGCGCTCGTCGTTGAAGGCGTGGGTGTACAGCAGCATCTGCATCTCGCTGTGCAGGCGGTGCAGGGTGCGGGCTTGTTTGACGTCGGGCATCCAGGCGCGCACGTCGCGCAGCAGCACACGCTCCAGCGACGCGGTGGCCAGGTCGGCAAACAGCGGCCCGCTGGCCAGCCAGCGCGTGGGCTGGTCGTAGTGCAGGGTGATGCCGTCCTCGGCAAACCAGGGCGCCACGATGGCCAGCAGCGCGCGGGACGCGGCTTCGTCCAGACCCAGCTGTTCGGGGTCGCGCAGGGTGACGTGGTCGGTGCTGACCTGCCACTGGCAGGGGGTGACGAAGGCCCAGGCCTCGCCGTGGATCGTCAGGCCTTGCTGGTGGCGGTGCCAGGCGGCCCAAGGGATGCGGCCGTCCTGCGCGGGCAGGCCCAGGGCGCGGGCCAGGGCGCGTTCATGGGGGGCAGAGAAGCTGGTTTCTTCGCCGCTGTCGCTCTGGGCGGGATGGGGGCTGAGCCGGGCCAGCAGCCGGTCCAGGTGGGGCAGGGCCAGGCCCTGTTGGGCTTGCTGGCATCCCGGCGAGGCGCTGGCGGCGTAGGGAATGAGCAAATGGGTGGTATCCGACATGGCTAGAGCGAGTGAAACACTTTTACGTGCCCACGAAAACCGGGGAAAGGACCGGCAACAAGGCGCAGGACGCGCAGCGGTTGGGATACCGCAAGCGGGCTGCAACGCAGTGGCCGGGCCTTTCCCCGGCTTTCCCGAAGGGTTGGGCCTCCAGGCCAGCGCTCGCGGCGTTGCGGACCTTGCCAAGGCGCTCAGCCTTGGCGGCGGCCCGCGCCTTGCGATCACTGGCCTGGAGGCCCAACGTGGGTATGTAAAAGTGTTTCACTCGCTCTATTGTCCGGGATGCCACAATCGGCCCGGCCCGTAGCGTGCATTCCGCACCGTACGGACCCTTCTTTCCTAATCCATGCAAATTCCCTACGAACTGGCCCTGGGCTGGCGCTACACACGCGCGGGCCGCGCCACGCGGCGCAATGGCTTCATCTCGTTCATCTCGGGCGTGTCCATGCTGGGCATTGCGCTGGGGGTGGCGGCGCTGATCATCGTGCTGTCGGTGATGAACGGCTTTCAGAAGGACGTGCGCGACCGCATGCTCAGCGTGGTCTCGCACATCGAGATCTTTGCGCCCCTGGGGGCCGCACTGCCCGACCCGGCGCTCACCCTGGCCGAGGCCAAGAAGAACCCGAATGTGATCGGGGCTGCACCTTTTGTGGCGGCCCAGGCCCTGCTGGCGCGTGGCGAAGACATGAAGGGCGCGCTGGTGCGCGGCATCGACCCGGCCCTGGAGGGCGCGGTGACCGACCTGGCTGCCACCAATGAGAAAACGCTGAACCTGCTGGTGCCCGGCGAGTTCCGCGTGGTGCTGGGGGGCGAGCTGGCCCGTGCCCTGGGCGTGCGGGTCGGCGACCCGGTGACGCTGATTGCGCCCGCCGGCCAGGTGACGCCGGCTGGCGTGGTGCCGCGCCTCAAGCAGATGACGGTGGCGGGCACGTTTGACTCCGGCCACTACGAATACGACTCGGCCCTGGTGCTGCTGCACCATGAGGACGCGCAGCGCATCTTCCGCCTGGAAGGCCCCACGGGCGTGCGCCTCAAGCTCAAGGACCTGCACCAGGCCCGCGAGGTGGCGCAGCAGCTGGCGCAGTCCCTGAGCGGCCAGCTGCTGATCCGCGACTGGACGCAGCAAAACCGCACCTGGTTCGCCGCCGTGCAGCTCGAAAAACGCATGATGTTCATCATCCTCACGCTCATCGTGGCCGTGGCCGCGTTCAACCTGGTCTCCACGCTGGTGATGACGGTGACTGACAAGCGCGCCGACATCGCCATCCTGCGCACGCTGGGTGCCAGCCCCAAAAGCATCATGGGCATCTTTGTGGTGCAGGGCGCGATGGTGGGCGTGATCGGCACGCTGGTCGGCCTGCTGCTGGGCCTTGGCATCGCGTTCAACATCGACGTGATCGTGCCGGCCATCGAGCGCGCGCTGAACGCGAGCTTTTTGCCCAAGGACATCTACCTCATCAGCAAGATGCCCAGCGAGCCGCAGAGCAGCGACATCGTGCCCATTGCGGTCATCTCGCTGGTGCTGGCCTTTGTGGCCACCCTGTACCCCAGCTGGCGCGCCAGCCGTGTGAACCCTGCCGAGGCGCTGCGTTATGAGTAACCCCACCCCCTATACCAACAGCCACCCGGTGGTGCTGGAAGCCAAGGGCCTGACCAAACGCTTCACCGAAGGCCGCCTGGATGTGACCGTGCTCAAGGGCGTGGACCTGCAGATCCATGCAGGCGAAACGCTGGCGATCGTGGGCGCCTCGGGCTCGGGCAAGAGCACCTTGCTGCACCTGCTGGGCGGGCTGGATGCACCCACGGCGGGCACGGTGCGCCTGAAGGGCGAAGAGATGTCGTCGCTGTCGGCGGAGCGCCAGGGGCAGCTGCGCAACCAGCACCTGGGGTTTATCTACCAGTTCCACCACCTGCTGCCGGAGTTCAGTGCGCTGGACAACGTGGCCATGCCGCTGCGCATCCGCCGCCTGCCGTTGGCCCAGTGCCATGCGGAGGCGGAGCGGGTGCTGGCGTCAGTCGGTTTGAAGGAGCGGCTGATGCACCGGCCGGCCGAGCTGTCGGGCGGTGAGCGTCAGCGGGTGGCGATTGCGCGGGCGTTGGTGACGCGGCCTGCTTGCGTGCTGGCGGACGAGCCTACGGGCAATCTGGACCGGAGTACGGCTGACGGCGTTTTCGACTTGATGCTGCAGTTGGCGCGTGATCAGGGCACGGCGTTTGTGATGGTGACGCACGATGAGTCGCTGGCGGCGCGGTGTGACCGGGTGGTGAGGCTGGTGTCTGGGGTTTTGGGGTGATTTTGGCTGGATGCGCTAGTGGGATATGGGCTGATAGCTATTGATTTTGTAGCGTTTTCTTGTGGTTGCTGATTGGATCGCATGCCTGGGTTGAAGGCGGAGGCCGGGAGTCGCCCGGCGAGCGAGTAACTTTCTTTTGCTTCGCCAAAAGAAAGTTACCAAAGAAAAGGCGACCCCCAATCTGCGACCCCTTCGCTGTGCGACGGGGCAAACCTGCGGCGGG
>NZ_QAIM01000647.1:0-678 GCF_003061035.1 Acidovorax sp. HMWF018 | reverse complement strand
GTTGCGGGGTGCGCCGTGGAACTCGCTTTGCGCTGCGCGCGCCGCTCAGACATCCACGGCGAGTCAGTTGACGAGGCATGGGCGCTCCGACGCCCATGCTCACCCCGCAACCGCCCCGCCGCAGGCGCAGCCAGCAGGGGGTGGACAGCCGAACAACCAAACAACCAAACAACCAAACAACCAAACAACCAAACAGCCGGACATCCATTCGGGCCATTGCTGCGCTGGGCCCAGGCTGCGCAGCGCGAGGCGCTTGCGCCCGCGATCCGGGGCCGAGCGCAGCAATGGCCCGTGTGGATGTTCTGCTCCTCAGGCCCCTCTGGATGCGCCGAGGAGCGCAGGGTTTGGCGGATCAGGGCTCGCGTGTGTCTGAGCGACGCGCAGCGGCGCGAGTTGAGCGAGACCCCGCCAAACCCGAGCACCGCAGGTTGCCCCGTAGCGTCAGCGCAGGGGACGCAGACAGTGGGGTCGCTTTCTCTTTGGTGACTTTCTTTTGGCGAGACAAGAGAAAGTTACTCGCCTGCCGGGCGACTCCCGGCCTCCGCCCTTCATCAAGGCATGCCGTTAATCGGGCAAACAGCCCTTTGCACGGAGGGAGAGTGCTTCAAAAAGCATAGCTGCCAGCGCATATCCCACTAGCACATCCAGCCAAAATCACCCAAAAAAGATCACATCACC
>NZ_QAIM01000119.1:0-14293 GCF_003061035.1 Acidovorax sp. HMWF018 | reverse complement strand
TCGGTCACCAGTGCGTCGAACGATGCCAGTTCCTGCGGCGTCTTGTCCACACACATCAGAGGCACCAGGGCACCGCCCTGCCCGGCCTCGAAGCGCGCGCGCTGCGCGGGGGTGGCGTCGTCGGGCAGCTCCACCGCCGCGAAGACGAACAGCAGGCGCTGCGGCTCGGGTTGCATGCGCGCAGCCTGCAGCAGGTCGTCAAAACTGGAAATATCCATGAAAAGGTCTCGCAATCAATGAAAGGTGGGAGCCACCAACGCGCTTCAAAATCCAGGCACCACGCCCCGCTTGGCATCCAGTGTGCTCACATAGGCGCCTGCCGCAGGGCGTGCGCGCACCGCCTTGCGCGACAACACGGTGCCGATGCTGATGAAACACAAGGCCTGCTCGGAGGCCGCCAGTTGAAACAAGGCCCGCAGGCTCGGCGCCTTCAGCGCCTTGCCGCTGGTCAGTGCCGAACCGTAGCCTTGCGCGGTGGCCATCAGCAGCATGTTCTGCACGGCACAGCCGGCAGAGACGGTGCGCTCGGCCAGATCAATCTCGGCGTCGCCCCGCTCGGCATCTACCACCGCCAAAAGCAACACCGGGGAGCGGTACGCCTTCTCGCGTGCCTGCTCGGCCTGCTCGGGGGTGGCGGCAGAGTCGCGCTCCAGCAGGGCCTGCGCAAACACATCGGCCAGCGGCGGACGCGCGGCCTGCGGCACCAGGATGAAGCGCCAGGGCAGCAGCTGGCCATGGTCTGGCGCGTGGGCTGCGGCCTGGAGGATCTGCGCCAGCTCGACCGCATTGGGGCCGGGCCCGCCCAGGCGCTTGGGCAGGATGGTCTGACGTGACTGGATCAACGCCGCCGCCAGCCCGGCCACATCGTCAGGCGCACTGGCCCGCGCCGCAGCAGGCTGCGCGCGAGACGAAGGGTTCAACGGCCAGGGAATGACAGACATGGGGAATCCCTCCAATGCTTACCGTGTGTGCCGGGAAGGCCGATGCCGAGCCCGACCGCTCATCCACAGCTCCCCAGGTGCCCACACTGCGTGCAGTAGTCGCAGCCGTCCTTGCGGATGACCGCATGGGCGCCGCACTCGCTGCACTTCTTGCCCGCCATGGCCTGGGGCACGGCCACGGGCGGTGGCGTGGGCTCGTCCAGCGGCAGCTGCTGCTGCACCGGGTCGGCCACGCGGCGGGCCAGGATGTTCTGGATGGCATAGGCCATGGCCGCCACTTCGGAGTCGTGCCACATGGGCACCAGCGTGCCGTCGTCCTTGCGGTGGGTGCCCAGGCGCACCGGGCCGCGGTCCCAGGCGACCTTGCGCATGTCGGACAGCGCCCGCTCCAGAAAACCGCCGCGCGCTGCGAGCGACAGCATGCGCATGCTGGACGTGATCCACTGCTGCGACTCGCCGCTCTGGCCCACGGGCATGAAGAACTCGATGGCGCGGTCCACCGTACCGTTGCCCACGCCCGTGGGCACGGGCAGGAAGGACACGATGAGGTACAGGGTCTTGTGGCCTTCCTGTGTCCAGTACTCAAGCTTCTCAGCCACCGCCGAAAGGCCCCCTTGCGGACGGCTTTCGATCACGGTGCGCATGGGGTCCACCGGGGGTGCGGGTGGCGCCACAGGCGCCGCAGCGGGCGCAGGCGCAGGTTCCGCATGGGTTTCGAGCACCGAACCCAGAATGCTGTTGGGCCGGTAGGTGGCCAGGCCCTTGAGCTTGGCGCGCCAGGCCTGCAGGTACAGGTCCTTGAACCCTTCGTAGGGGTAGTCCGCGGGAATGTTCACGGTCTTGGAGATGGCCGTGTCCACAAAAGGCTGCACGGCTTCCATCATGGCGATGTGGCCTTCGGCCGGCATGGCCAGGGCCGAGACGAAGTAGTCTGGCAACGCCTCCACATCCCCGCCCAGCTCGCGGTACAGGCGCCAGGCATGGTCTTCCACCGCGTATTCGGTGGTGCTGCCGTCGGACTCGCGCTTCTTGCGCTTGTACAACCACGAGAACGGCGGCTCGATGCCATTGGAGGCATTGTCGGCAAAGGCCAGGCTCACGGTGCCCGTGGGCGCGATGGACAACAGGTGGCTGTTGCGGATGCCGTGCTGGTGGATCGCGGCCTTGAGCGATTCGGGCAGCCGGCTCGCAAACGTGCCTTCCGCCAGGTAGCCCCGCGCATCGAACTTTGGAAACGCACCTTTCTCGCGCGCCAGGTCCACCGATGCGGCGTACGCGGCGTCGCGCATGTACTCGGCAATGCGTGCCGCCATCGTGCGACCCTCGGGCAAGTCGTAGCGCAGGCACAGCATGGCCAGCGTGTTGCCCATGCCGGTAAAGCCCACGCCAATACGGCGCTTGGCCATGGCCTCGTCGCGCTGCTGCGGCAGCGGCCAGTAGGTCACATCGAGCACGTTGTCGAGTGCACGCACCTGCAGTGCCACGGCCTGGGTGAATGCGTCAAAGTCAAACGCGGCCACACCGCCAAAACCAAAGGGGTGGCGCACAAAGCGGGTGAGGATGATGGGGCCCAGGTCACAGCAGCCATAGGACGGCAGCGGCTGCTCTCCGCAGGGGTTGGTCGCCGCAATGTCTTCGCAGTAGTGCAGGTTGTTGTCTTCGTTGATGCGCCCCAGGAACAGGATGCCAGGCTCGGCAAAGTCGTAGGCCGACTTCATGATCGTGTCCCACAGCTCGCGCGCGGCCACGGTGGCGTAGATCCACAGGCCATCGGCGCGCTGGCGAGCGCCCTGGGCCAGCAGTGCGGTGCCGGGGCGGGCCTTGTGCACCAGCTCCCACGGTGCGTTGTTCTGCACGGCCTGGATGAACTCGTCCGACACACCCACCGACACGTTGAAGTTGTTCCAGCGGCCTGGCGTGCGCTTGGCGGTGATGAACTCGTGCACGTCCGGGTGGTCGATGCGCAGCACGCCCATCTGCGCACCCCGGCGTGCGCCAGCACTCTCCACGGTGGAGCAGGACTGGTCGAACACGTTCATGTAGCTGCACGGCCCCGATGCCATGGAGGCGGTGGCCTTCACCTGTGCGCCCTTGGGACGGATGCGGGAGAAATCGTAGCCCACGCCCCCGCCACGGCGCATGGTCTCGGCCGCCTCGCGCAGCGCTTCGTAGATGCCCGGAAAGCCTTCGTCATCCACGCCCTGGATGCAGTCACCCACGGGCTGCACAAAGCAGTTGATGAGGGTGGCCTGGATGTCGGTGCCTGCTGCGCTCATGATGCGGCCTGCGCCGATGGCGCCCGCCTTCAGGTTGGCGAGGAACAGGGCCTCGTACTTTGCGCGCAGCTCGTGCTTTTCGACCGAGGCCAGGGCCCGTGCCACGCGCTGGTACAGCTCGTCGGCCGTGGTTTCGCCGGGTTTGAGGTATTTCTCCCGCAGCACATCCAGGCTGATGGGCTGCAGGGACGAGGTGGGGTTGAGTGGGGGCTGGGGTTCGCGTTTCATGGGGGCCGATGATTTGGGTTTCAGGCTGAAACGGGGTTGCGTTCCGTCAAGGAGCGCTCATTCCACTCCGAATGCAGCGCCATGGCAAGTCGGTGGCCGCTCACTCGTCCACCAGCACCTGCCCATCATGCTCCACGTAGGGCTGGTAGGGGCCGGTGCCGCTGTGGTCCGACTGCGAAGCGGGCACAAATCCACCGGTCTGGACGTCGAACACATGCACTTCGCCGTCCTCGATCACATAGTGCCAACCGTGCAGGCTGATCTGGCCCGACTGCACCCGGCTACGCACCATGGGGTACTCCATGAGGCGCTCCAGCTGCAACACCACTGCGCGCTGTTCGGTGCGGCGCAATACCTCGGGACCCGGCTGCATGGGCAACAGTGCCTCGCGCCCCAGGTCCAGCCAGCGGTTGAGGTTGGGGGCCTCGGGCGACACCTCACCATACATCGCCTTGATGGCCCCACAGTGACTGTGGCCGCACACCACGATGCGGCGCACCTGCAGGTTGAGCACTGCGAACTCGATGGCCGCCGTGGTGCCATGGTGGCCATGCGACCCGTCGTACGGCGGGATGAACGCCCCCACATTGCGCACCAGAAACAGCTCGCCCGGCCCCGCACCAGTCAGCAGATAGGGCACCAGGCGGGAGTCGGAACACCCGATGAACAAGGTGGTGGGATGCTGCCCTTCGTCCACCAGCGCCTGGAACTGCTGGCGGTACTGGGGGAAAGCGTCGTCATGGAAGCGGCGCAAGCGGTCCAGCAACTCGTCGGGCATGGGCAGGCAATCAGATAACGGTGGTGTGTGGAGCAACTACTGTACGAGCGGTGTGTCGGCCGCGTCCAGCGCCACCCCTTCGACCACGGCGGCGCCCGCCAGCAGCTGCAAATATTGGCGCAACGCATTCACCCAGGCCTGCTGGCGCAGGGTGAGCGCAATGGCTTGGCGCACCTCTTCGAACGAGGGCTGTTGCCCCGGGTCACGGGCCACCACCTCCACCACATGCAGACCAAAGCGGCTGTGCACCAGGCGTGCCAGCACACCGATCTCAGCACCGCCAAACACCTCGCGCGCGAACTCGGGGGCGCAGTCGGCGCGGGTCAGCCAGCCCAGGTCACCGCCCTGCTGGCCACTGGGGCAGTTGGACCACTGGGCGGCGGCCTTGGCGAACTGTGCACCGCCATCGTCCGCGCAGCGCAGTTCAATCAGCAAGGCCTCGGCCCGCAGGCGCAGCTGCTTCACATCCACGCCCGGTGTCACCGCAAACAGCACATGGCGCAGTTGCGCACGCTCCCCCTGGGCATGGGCCGCAGGGTGGGCCTCGTGGTAGCGGCGGCAGGCTTCCTCTGAAGGATCGGGGAGGTCCAGCTCGCGCTCCAGCAACTGCTCAACGGCATCGGAGGCCTGGACGCTGATGGCGCCCAGGGCACCCGGCACATCGCTCGCGGGCAGCAGACCCGCTTGTTGCGCCGCCTGGCGCAGCAACTCGGTGCACGCACGCTGGCGCAGGGCCTCTTCGTCCAGCGACTCGTGCGGGGCGTTGAGGGCCACGCCATTGACGCGTGCCACCTCGGCCGCCACCGAGCCCCTGCCCCCCATGGCGCCGGCTTGTGGTGCCAGGGTGGCTTGCAGGGGCACATCGTCCATCGTTGCCACCAGGGCCTCGTAGGCCGCAGCCTGCGTCGGGGTCAGCGTGCTGGCAGGTGCTGCCGCCACGCCGCTGTCAGTGGAGCCACATCCGCAGCTCCCGGTTCCACATCCGCTCATGGTGTGCTCCTTGATAGTCGGTGGATTTCAGGCGCGGCGGTCTTGCGACTGCATGTGGCCTGGGGGCAGGTTCAAGCGGCGCGCACGCACCACCTGGTAGGGGCGCAGCACATAGGCCAGCGTGCCAAAGCCACTCCACACATGCACCAGGCGGGTGAAGGGGAAGACCAGGAAGATGCTCATGCCCAGGAACATGTGGGCCTTGAAGATCCAGCCCGCCTCGGCCAGCAGCTCCACCCCGCCGCTGCGGAAGGTCACCACCCGTTGCCCCCATTCGGCCAGCTTCATCATCATGGAGCCATCCAGATGCTGCGCCGACAGCGGAATGGTGGCCAGGCCCAGTGCCAGTTGCAGCCACAGCAGCACCAGAATCAGGATGTCGCTGGTCTTCGACGTCGCGCGGATGCGAGGGTCCGACAGGCGGCGGTGCAGCAGGATAGACAGGCCGATGAAGCCCAGCGTGCCCGCGAGGCCTCCCGTCACCATGGCCATGAGCTGCTTGGCGCCCGCACTCATGAAGTGCTCGTACACAAAGTGCGGCGTGAGCATGCCCACCGTGTGGCCGAAGAACAGGAACAGCACGCCGATGTGGAACAGGTTGCTGCCCCAGCGCAGGCTGCCGGAGCGCAGCAGCTGCGACGAGTCACTCTTCCAGGTGTACTGGTCACGGTCAAACCGCGCCCAGCTGCCGATGAAGAACACGGCCAGGCAAATGTAGGGATAGATGCCAAACAGCAGGGTGTCAAGCCAGGTGGTCATGCTGAGACTCCTTCGGGTGCCCGCTCGGCGCGGGGGGTACGAACAAAATGCAGGGGCTGCGGCTGGTCGGGCTTGGACTGGCCCTGGGTGCTGCAACCGCCAAACGCTTCGGGCTCGGCCCAGACCTCGTCCATGGGCGGCTCGGGCGTGAGCGCCACCGACTGCACACGCTGGCCCGAGACTTCGAGCACGGCGGCGATCACGCTGGCGTAGGGGCTGTTGCGCGCCACGAGGGCGCTGAACAGCGCATTGAGGATGTGGGCCATTTCGCCCAGAAACTCCCTGGCCACTTCGGGCGGCTGGGTCGAGGCGAACTCCAGCACCACCGGCAGGTGGTCGGGCAGCTCCTCTGCCTGGAACTGCAAGCCAGCCTTCTCGTAGGTCTGCAGCAGGTCGATGAGCGCCGGGCCACGGTCGCGCGAGTCGCCGTGCACATGCTCGAACAGGTGCAGCGAGGTCTGGCGGCCGCGATCAAAGTTGTCCACGTAGCGGGCTTCGGCTTCCAGCGGGTCGAGTGCAGCCAGGTGCTCGCACACCGCCTTCAACTCCTCCATGCGCTCGGCCGTCAGGGCTTGCTCGGCCTGCAGAGCGTCGATGAGCTGCGGCATCACGCTGCGCAGCTGAGCATCGGGGTAGCTCAGCAGGTAGCCCAGGGCGCGCAGGGTCAGGCGCACGGAGGTCGGGTTCTTCTTGAACATGGTGATTCCTTCCGTGTCGCTCAAACAGTCGCTTTGATGGGAATGGTCCGCGGCTTCTTGCCACCGAACATACTGGTCTCGGTGGCGCCGTCGGAGCAACCGTTGCCAAACGAGAAGCCGCAGCCGCCCCGGATGTCGAACGCGTTTTCTGCGTACTCGCGGTGGGCCGATGGGATGACGAAGCGGTCCTCGTAATTGGCAATCGCCATCACGTGGTACATCTCCTCGACCTCGGCCATCGACAGGCCCGCCTGCTGGAGCACCGACAGGTTCTGGCGCTGTTCCACATGCTTGTCGCGCTGGTAGGTGCGCATGGCCAGCATGCGCTCCAGCGCCCGCACCACGGGCCCGGTGTCACCGGCGGTGAGCAGGTTGGCCAGATACTGCACAGGAATGCGCAGCTGCGACACGTCAGGGATCTCGCCATTCACGCCCACATGGCCGGCATTGGCCGCGGCCGTGATGGGCGAGAGCGGCGGTACATACCAGACCATGGGCAGCGTGCGGTACTCGGGGTGCAGCGGCAGGGCCACCTTCCAGTCCACCGCCATCTTGTAGACGGGGCTGTTGCGGGCGGCGTCCATCCAGCTGTCCGGGATGCCGTCGATGCGGGCCTGCTTGATGACATCGGGGTCGTTCGGATTCAGGAAGATGTCGAGCTGGGCCTGGTACAGGTCCCGGTCGCGCTCCACACTGGCGGCTTCCTGGATGCGGTCTGCGTCATACAGCAGCACACCCAGGTAGCGGATGCGGCCCACGCAGGTTTCCGAGCACACGGTCGGCTGGCCCGCTTCGATGCGGGGGTAGCAGAAGATGCACTTCTCGGCCTTGCCCGATTGCCAGTTGTAGTAAATCTTCTTGTAGGGGCAGCCTGAGACGCACATGCGCCAGCCACGGCACTTGTCCTGGTCGATCAGTACGATGCCATCTTCTTCGCGCTTGTAGATCGAGCCGCTGGGGCACGATGCCACGCACGCCGGGTTCAGGCAGTGCTCGCACAGGCGCGGCAGGTACATCATGAAGGTGTTTTCGAACTGGCCGTAGATGTCCTTTTGCACATCGTCGAAGTTCTTGTCCTTGCTGCGCTTGCTGAACTCGCCGCCCAGAATTTCTTCCCAGTTCGGGCCCCACTCGATCTTCTCCATGCGCTTGCCGGTGATCAGGCTGCGCGGGCGGGCCGTGGGTGCGGCCTTGGTTTCAGGCGCGGACTGCAGGTGGTCGTAGTCGAACGTGAAGGGCTCGTAGTAGTCGTCGATCTGCGGCAGGTTGGGGTTGGCGAAGATGCGCATGAGCAGCTTCCACTTGCCGCCCTGGCGGGGCGCGATGGAGCCGTCGGGGCTGCGCACCCAGCCGCCATTCCACTTGTCCTGGTTTTCCCATTCCTTGGGGTAGCCGATGCCGGGCTTGGTTTCGACGTTGTTGAACCAGGCGTATTCCACCCCGGGGCGGCTGGTCCAGACGTTCTTGCAGGTGACGGAACAGGTGTGGCAACCAATGCACTTGTCCAGGTTCAGCACCATGCCGATTTGTGCGCGAATTTTCATCGTGTTTCTCCTTGGCTTCAGGCGTGGGCTGCGGTGCTGGACACAGGCTCATCGTCGAGCCAGTCCACGCGGTCCATCTTGCGCACCAGCACGAACTCGTCGCGGTTGGTGCCGATGGTTCCGTAGTAGTTGAAGCCGTAGCTGTACTGTGCGTAGCCGCCAATCATGTGGGTGGGCTTGAGCACGATGCGCGTGACCGAGTTGTGGATACCGCCACGGGTGCCGGTGATCTCGGAGCCAGGGGTGTTGATGATCTTCTCTTGCGAGTGGTACATCATCACCATGCCGGGGTTTACACGCTGGCTCACCACCGCACGGGCTGCAATGGCACCGTTGGCGTTGAAGAGTTCGACCCAGTCGTTGTCCACGATGCCAGCGACCTTGGCGTCGTCCTCGCTCAGCCACACCACCGAGCCACCCCGGTTGAGCGTGAGCATCATCAGGTTGTCGCTGTACGTGCTGTGGATGCCCCACTTCTGGTGCGGCGTGATGAAGTTCAGCTGGATCTCTTTGTTGCCGTTGGGCTTCTTGCCTTCGACTTCGTGCAACGTCTTGAGGTGCACCGGTGGGCGGTAGCTCACAAAGCCTTCGCCGAAGTCACGCATCCACGGGTGGTCCTGGTAGAACTGCTGGCGGCCCGTGAGCGTGCGCCATGGGATGTACTCGTGCACGTTGGTGTAGCCCGCGTTGTAGCTGACCTTCTCGCTTTCCAGACCCGACCAGGTGGGTGAGCTGATGATCTTGCGTGGCTGCGCCTGGATGTCGCGGAAGCGGATCTTCTCGTCCTCGCGGTGCAGCGCCAGGTGCACGTGGTCACGGCCGGTCTGCTTGCCCAGGGCCTCCCAGGCCTTGCAGGCCACGTGGCCATTGGTTTCAGGCGCGAGCATCATCACCACTTCGGTGGCGTCGATGTCGGTCACGATGCGGGGCATGCCCTGCGTCACGCCCTCTTCCTTCACGCGGCCGTTCAGGTCACCCAGCTGGCCCACCTCGATCTGCGTGTTCCAGCCAATGCCCTTGCCGCCGTTGCCCACCTTCTCCATCAGCGGGCCCAGCGCGGTAAAGCGTTTGTAGAGGTTGGGGTAGTCGCGCTCGACCATCGTGACCTGCGGCGCGGTCTTGCCGGGGATGAGTTCGCACTCGCCCCGCTTCCAGTCGCGCACACCATAGGGCTGTGCCATTTCGCCGGCCGTGTCGTGCATGATGGGTGTGAGCACCACGTCCTTTTCGACGCCCAGATGGCCCACGCTGACCTCGCTCACGGCCTTGGCGAAACCCTTGTAGATCTCCCAGTCGCTCTTGGCCTGCCAGGCAGGGTCCACCGCTGTGGACAGCGGATGGATGAAGGGGTGCATGTCGCTGGTGTTGAGGTCGTTCTTCTCGTACCAGGTGGCCGTGGGCAAGACGATGTCGGAGTACAGGCAGGTGGTACTCATGCGGAAGTCGAGCGTGACCAGCAGGTCCAGCTTGCCTTCGGGCGCGTTGGTGTGCCACTGCACTTCCTCGGGCTTGGCTTCGTCCTTGCCCAGGTCCTTGCCCTGCACGCCGTGGGTGGTGCCCAGCAGGTGCTTGAGGAAGTATTCATGCCCCTTGCCCGACGAGCCCAGGATGTTGGAGCGCCACACGAACATGTTGCGCGGCCAGTTGGCGGGGTGGTCCGGGTCTTCGCAGCTCATCTGCAGGCTGCCGTCTTTCAGTGACTGGACCACGTAGTCCTTGGCGTCCATGCCCCGGGCTGCGGCGTCCTTGGCCACCTGCAGCGGGCTGGTCTTGAGCTGGGGGGCGGATGGCAGCCAGCCCATGCGCTCGGCGCGCACGTTGTAGTCGATCTGCGCGCCGTGATAAGCCTTCTTGTCGGCCAGCGGCGAGAGGACCTCCTCCATGCCCAGCTTCTCGTAGCGCCACTGGTCGGTGTGGGCATAGAAGAAGCTGGTGCTGTTCATCTGGCGCGGTGGGCGGATCCAGTCCAACGCAAAGGCCAGCGCCGTCCAGCCGGTCTGTGGGCGCAGCTTTTCCTGGCCCACGTAGTGCGCCCAACCGCCACCACTCTGACCGATACAGCCGCAGAGCATCAGCATGTTGATGATGCCGCGGTAGTTCATGTCACTGTGATACCAGTGGTTCATGGCCGCACCGATGATGACCATGGACTTGCCATGGGTCTTGTGCGCGTTGTCGGCAAACTGGCGGGCCACGGTGATGATCTGATCGCGCGGCACACCGGTGATCTTTTCTTGCCAGGCGGGCGTGTAGGGGCGGTCGCTGTCGTAGGTGACGCCCTGCTCTTCGCCGGGCAGACCCCGGTCAATGCCGTAGTTGCCAGCCAGCAGGTCGAACACGGTGGCCACCATCACCCGGCCCTGGGCTTCGTGCCCGGCCAGCTCCAGGTGGGACACCGGCACGCGGCGCACCATCACATCGCCGCCTTGTTCGTTGGCCGTGAAGTTGGGCGTTGCCACGCCGCCGAAGTACGGGAAGGCCACATCAGCCACATCATGGGCCTGCGCGCCGTCCTCGATCACCGAGAGCTTGAGCTTGACGGTGTTGCCGGTGCGCGCTTCCTTGTTCTCCAGGTTCCACAGGCCCTGGTCGGCACGTCCGTCGGCCCCCCAGCGGAAGCCGATGGAGCCATTGGGCAGCGTGACCTGGCCCAGTTCGTCGTAGCCCACGGTCTTCCAGTCGGGGTTGTTGGACTGGTCGAGCTTGTTCGGAAAGTCGCTGGCGCGCACATAGCGGTCGGGCACCATCACCGTCCGGCCATCGGGCAGCGTCTTTTCCTTGAGCACCACCAGCAGCGGCAGGTCGGTGTAGCGGCGCGCATAGTCGTCGAAGTACGCCGAACGGCCCTTGCCGCCGTCCTTGAAGTAGAACTCCTTCAGGATCACATGGCCCATGGCCATGGCAACGGCTGCGTCGGTGCCCTGCTTGGGGTGCATCCACAGGTCGCCGAGCTTGGCGACTTCGGAGTAGTCGGGCGTGATGGACACCACCTTGGTGCCCTTGTAGCGCACCTCGGTCAGGAAGTGCGCATCCGGCGTGCGCGTCTGGGGCACATTGGAGCCCCAGGCAATGATGTACGAGCTGTTGTACCAGTCGGCCGACTCGGGCACGTCGGTCTGCTCGCCCCAGGTCTGTGGGCTGCTGGGGGGCAGGTCGCAGTACCAGTCGTAAAAACTCATGCACACGCCGCCGATGAGGCTTAGGTAGCGCGAACCCGCAGCGTACGAAATCATCGACATCGCCGGGATGGGCGAGAAGCCGATGATGCGGTCCGGGCCGTGCTTCTTGATGGTGTACACGTTGGCCGCAGCGATCATCTGGTTGACTTCGTCCCAGGTGCTGCGCACAAAGCCGCCCAGGCCGCGCTGCTTTTGCCATTCGCGCTTGGAGGCATCGTTCTCGACGATGCTGGCCCAGGCGTCCACCGGGCTCTTGGCCAGGGCGATGGCGGCGCGCCAGTGCTTGAGCAGGCGGCCGCGCACCATGGGGTACTTCACGCGGTTGGCGCTGTACAGGTACCAGCTGTAGCTGGCGCCGCGTGCACAGCCACGGGGTTCGTGGTTGGGCAGGTCGGGCCGGGTGCGGGGGTAGTCGGTCTGCTGGGTTTCCCAGGTGACGATGCCGCCTTTGACGTAGATCTTCCACGAGCAGGAGCCCGTGCAGTTCACGCCGTGGGTGCTGCGCACGATCTTGTCGTGTGCCCAGCGGTCACGGTAGGCGTCTTCCCAGGTGCGATCTTCACCATTGGTTTCGCCATGGCCCTGGGCAAAGGTCTCGCGGGGCTGCGAGAAGTACGAAAGGCGGTCGAGGAAATGGCTCATCGGGGGCTCCTTGTTCTGTTCTGTTCAGGGGTCATCAGCAAGGCATGGCGGCGTTCTTGCGCGCGTAGTGCCACCAGGTGATCACGATGCAAACGAGGTAGAAGGCGAAGAACGTCCACAGCGCGGCATGGGGGCTGCCGGTCAGCGCAATGGAGCTGCCATAGCTCTTGGGAATGAAGAACCCGCCGTAGGCCGCCATGGCGGCCGTGAAGCCCAGCGTGGCGGCGCCCAGGGTGTTGCCTTCCTTGTTGGCCTGGGCCACGGCCGCAGTGTTGCGGGGGTCCACACCGCGCATGGCTTCAGTCAGGAAGATCACGGGGATCATCCGGAAGGTGGAGCCATTGCCGATGCCGGTGGTGAGGAACAGCACCAGGAAGCACACGAAGAAGCCTGCAAACTGACCTTCATTGCCTGCGGATGGCAGGAACACCGTGACGCCCACCACGGCAATCGCCATGACGATGAAGTTCCACAGCGTGACGCGCGCCCCGCCGAGCTTGTCGGCCAGCCACCCGCCAAACGGCCGGACCACCGCGCCCACCAGCGGCCCCAGCCAAGCGTAGGCCAGGGGGTTGATGTTAGGAAACTGGCTCTTGATGAGCAGCGGGAAGCCTGCGGCATAGCCGATGAACGACCCGAAGGTGCCGAGGTACAGCACACACATCAGCCAGTTGTGCTTGCGCTTGAAGATGGCGGCCTGCGCAGCGAACGAGGCACGCGCATCGGCAATGTCGTTCATGCCGAACCAGGCGGCCAGCGCCGTCAGCGCAATCCATGGCACCCAGATGAAGGCGGCGTTCTGCGTCCACACCTGCGCGGTCTGGCCGTTCTTCACAATGGTCTGGGCATCGCCACCAAAGACCCCAAAGATACCGGCCGTAACGACCAGAGGGCTGAGGAACTGCACCACCGACACGCCCAGGTTACCGAGGCCCGCATTCACACCCAGCGCGGAGCCCTTGCGCTCCTTCGGAAAGAAGAAGCTGATGTTGGCCATGCTGGAGCTGAAGTTGCCGCCGCCCAGGCCACACAGCAGCGCGAGGATGAGCATGGTGGGGTAGGCCGTGGTGTTGTCCTGCACCGCAAAGCCGATGCCGATGGCCGGGATCAGCAGCGAGGCGGTGGAGATCGCCGTCCAGCGGCGGCCACCGACCAGCGGCACCATGAACGAGTAGAAGATGCGCAGCGTGGCGCCCGAGAGCGCGGGTGCCGCCGCCAGCCAGAACAGCTGGTTGGTCGAATACTTGAAGCCCAGGCCCGGCAGGCTCACGGCGACCACGCTCCAGACCTGCCAGATGGCGAAGGCCAGGAACAGTGCGGGCACCGAGATCCACAGGTTGAGCTTGGCGACGGCTTCGCCCTCGCGCTCCCAGAACTTCTTGTCCTCGGGTGCCCAAAGGGTGAGCAGACGCCCCTGGCGCCCGCTGTTGGTGGTCGTGGCAGACATGGTGAGGGTTCCTTCGAGAAAAATCAGCGGGCGGCCGGCTGTGCGGCGGCACCTTGCGAGCCCATGAGGCGGGTGTTGCGCACTTCGGTGAAGTACATCCAGATGAGCGAGACCCAGACCACGCCGTACATCAGCATGAAAGCGCTGGAGCGGATGCCCGTGAGGTCCATCAGCGCGCCGAACAGGATGGGCAGGATGAAGCCGCCCATACCGCCGGCCAGGCCCACGATGCCGCTGATGGCGCCGATGTTCTGGGGGTAGTCGTCGCTGATGTACTTGAAGACGCTGGCCTTGCCGAAGGCCCAGCAGATGCCCAGCAGGAACATCAGGCCGGTGAACAGGTACACGTTCAGGCCGATGTGGAAGGTCTTGGGGCCGTTGACGGTGACGATGGTGAAATCGGTCTGGGGGTAGCTCAGCAGGAACAGGCAGATCCAGCTCACCCACATCACCCACCAGGTCACGCTGTGGGCGCCGTACTTGTCACTCAACATGCCTCCAATGGCGCGCAGCACGCCGCCGGGCAGCGAGAAGCACGCGGCCAGCAGCGCCGCCACGCGGATATCAAGGCCAAACTCGCCCACGTAGTACTGCACCATCCACAGCGACAGCGCCACATAGCCGCCAAACACGATGCTGTAGTACTGGCAGTACTTGAGCACCTTGGGGTCCTTGAGCGCCTTGAGCTGGTCGGTGAACTTGACGTTGCTGGGCACCAGGTGGGCCGGGTCGCTGTAGCTGAACAGCCAGAACAGCACCAGCGTGCCGAGCATGATGGCCGCATACACCTGTGGCACCATGGTCCAGCCGA
>NZ_QAIM01000646.1:0-1987 GCF_003061035.1 Acidovorax sp. HMWF018 | reverse complement strand
CGCTACATGGCCGGCTGGGCCACCAAGATCGAGGGCTCGACCCACGAACACTCGGTGCCGTTTGCGCTGCAGGCGCAAATGGTGGCGTACACCCGGCGCGAGCCCGTGGGCGTGGTGGCCGCTGTTGTCCCTTGGAACTTTCCGCTGCTGGTCGCCATCTGGAAGCTCGGCCCCGCGCTGGCCGCCGGATGCACGGTGGTGCTCAAACCCGCCGAGCAGACGCCGCTGACCGCGTTGATGTTGGCGGAACTGACCCAGGAAGCGGGCTTTCCGCCCGGCGTGTTCAACGTGGTCACCGGCGACGGCCCGGGCACCGGCGCGCCGCTGGTTTCGCACCCGCTGGTCAACAAGGTCAGCTTTACCGGCTCTACCGAAGTGGGCAAGCTGATTGGCCATGCCTGCGTGGACCACATGACCCGCTTCACCCTGGAGCTGGGCGGCAAATCGCCGGTGATCGTGCTCGACGACTGTGACCCGGCCACAGCTGCGGCGGGCGCGGCCAACGCGATTTTCTTCAACCACGGCCAAGTCTGCTGCGCTGGCTCGCGCCTGTACGTGCAAAAGAAGATGTTCGACCGAGTAGTGGCCGACGTGGCAGACCACGCGCGCCAACTCACGCTGGGCCACGGGCTGGACCCGGCCGCACAGATGGGACCATTGGTGTCGCAGGAACAGATGGATCGCGTCTGCGGCTACATCGACATTGGCCGTTCGCAGGGCGCCGAAGTTCTGGCCGGAGGAGGCAGGGCCGGAGAGCGAGGCTACTTCGTGCAGCCCACCGTGCTGGCCAGCGTACGCCCCGAGCACCGCGTGGTGCGCGAGGAAATCTTCGGCCCGGTGCTGGTGGCCATGCCCTACGACGACCTGGACGAGGTCGCGGCCTGGGCCAACGACTCACCCTTCGGCCTGGGCGCCAGCATCTGGTCGAACAACCTGTCGCAGGTGCACCGGCTGATCCCCAAGCTGCAGGCCGGCTCGGTATGGGTCAACTGCCACAGCATGCTCGACCCCGGCATGCCTTTCGGCGGCTACAAGCAGTCGGGCATTGGCCGCGATATGGGGCGCGCCGCTCTGGACGCTTATCTGGAAACCAAGTCCGTTTTCATCAATGTGTGAGCCAGGGGCCTTGCACTGAGCTTGATGCACTGTGTGCTCGGGGCTGTGTCTTTCCTGGGCCAACGCGTTGTTCTTCATGGACCAGCGTTGGCCCATGCCCGAGCGTAGCCTTTGTTGCAGGTTCTAGAGGTGGGTCCAACAAGCTTGCACGGATGCCCTGATGAGCCCGCCGATACCAAGAACCGTGCCATGTAATGAAGAGTCGCCTATGTCCTGGATTCGCTCGCGCAAAAGCCTGATCGCTAAGCTTCAGAAGGATTTGATGGGACGCCATGCGCCGTCCTTCTCCATCGACCATGACAGGCACGTGCAGGTCGGGGAGCACCTGACCCCTGTGCTGATGAATGGTGAACGCAGCCTCAACCTCGAACACCGGGCGCTGGATGCATTTAATGAGAAGACCGGGCAGGCGGCGTCCATCTTCATTCGCAATGGGGATGCGTTGGTGCGCATTTCAACCACCGTCAGGGACGAACACGGCAACCGCGCCGTGGGGGTGACGCTTGATCCATCCCACCCGGCCTACCGGAAGTTGCTGTCCGGTGAAAGCTACTACGGATACTCGCTGCTGTCAGGCAAGAAATTCCTCGTGTCGTACAGCCCGGTAGTAGACAGGGCGCGCCGGGTGGTGGGCGCCTCTGCGGTGGGCATCGACATCAGTCATTCCAAGGAGTGGGGCCTGCCGGCCAAGGCCGCCTGTCTGATAGCAGGGTGTGCCGGTGGCTTGCTGGTCGGAGGGTGGCTTGTCATGCAGGCGCTGGATGTGAGGGTCTCGACGGATAGGAAATTCAACCGCATGAGGCCAAGTATGGCACGAGTTTTGGGCCTCGAAACACGTTCGGCCAAGGAAGGTTGAGCGCTCGCTTGCCGC
>NZ_QAIM01000118.1:0-4985 GCF_003061035.1 Acidovorax sp. HMWF018 | reverse complement strand
GAAAGTCAATGAAATCAACGATCTACCAACACCACCTCCGCGCCAGTGCTAGCTTTTCGTACCGTCACTTATTGCACTGAAAACGAGGAGACCCCAAGACAACCACCTGCTCGAATTGCTGGGGCGCACTGAGCGCAAACGCCTTATCGAACAATGCGAACCCACCGATTGGGCGATGTCGGAAGTCGTGTGTGAACGCCACGCACGCACGCGCCACGTGTATTTCCCCACCGCCGGTTTTGTTTCCCTTGCGATTGAAGCCGCCGATCGCCCAGGCCTGGAAGTGGGCATGGTCGGAAGTGAAGGGATGTTGGGCGCCGAACTGCTGCTCGGTCAGACGACGGCCCCCTGGCGCGCCGTGGTTCAGGATGAGGGGACCGCGTGGCGGATGAAGGCATCGGTTTTTCAGGCGGCCCTGATCGAGAGCCCGTTGTTGCGCAGACTCGTGTCGCGGTACCTGAGCTTTCGCATGGAGCAGCTCAGTCTGGGCGCCGCATGCGAGCGCTTTCACGAGATCGGACCGCGCCTGGCCCGCTGGTTGCTCATGAGCCAGGACCGCGCCAATGGCAACACTTTTCACGTGACGCATGCCTTTCTGGCCTGCATCCTGGGCGTGCGCCGTGTGGGCGTCACTGTGGCTGCCAGCGAAATGCAGCGCCTTGGCCTGATCGAATACCGGCGGGGCAAGCTCACGGTGCTCGACCGCGACGCTTTGCACACCAGGGCGTGCAGTTGCTACGACAGCAACCGGCGAGATTACGCGCGAACAGTGGGGTGATCGCGCCTTTGTGTTGATCGCTTAGAGCTCATCCAGCGTTTGGCCAAGCAGCCGAAGGCCATGCATCCCGGTGGTTTTGCGCAAGGCTTGCAGTTGGGCTGCCCAGGCTGGGGTGCGGGTGCCCTGCAGGTGTCCCCGCATCACGCTTGCGCGTTGCACCAGCAGATCGGTCAGTGGCATGGGTGCGAAGGCAAAGCGCCGTTCCAGTTGCTGCGCATGGTGCCCGATCAATACCGCGTCACGGCGCAGCCAGCCGATCTCTATGCCGTTGCGGTGCACCCAGACGTGGTTGTGTGCCAGCCCGCCTTTTTCGATCATTGCCAGGGCTTGCGCCAGGTGCCGGTCAGCTATGTCGGTATCGGGTTCAATGCGCGCGGCAATCGACAGCACTGCCGGCGCCATGTAGTGCGGGGTGTGGATTTCACGCAGCCGCGCCACAGCCAGACTGGCCTCTTGTCGGGCCCGCTCCACTTGTCCAGCCCACGCCAGCGCGTCGGCCAGGAATATGCGGTTCTCCGGCTCGAATCGGGCCGCACCCATCTCCTGCGCTAGCTGCTGGGCGCGCAGCGCCAGGGGCTCCACCTCGTCGAAGCGGCCCATTTCCTGCAGGGCCAGTATCACCGCGTGTATCGCGATCATTTCGGCCCGGGGCAGCCCGACGGCACGGGCGCGTTGCATCGCGTCAATCGCCTCCTGTTGCATCGCCCGCACATCCAGCGAGCCAAACCGGCAAAAGGCGGCCATGGGCGCGTTGGCGATTTCAGTGCGCCCCTGACCGCTTTCGCGCGACGCGGCCACGCAGCGGGTGAAGCAATCGTGGGCCACCAGCCAGCGGCCGCGTGCGTACTCGGCGTCGCCCAGGCCGCCCAGCGCCATGGCCCGCGCAAGCGGCGACCGCGCCTTGTCGGCCAGCGCCAGTGCCTGCGTTTGCGCGGCCAGGCAGATGTCGGTCTGCCCGAGCGGAAACGCAATGTTGCCGCGCTGGTGCTGGATGGCCGAGAGCGTGGCCCAGTCGTCCGCCTGCGTGGCGATGGCTTCGGCCTGATCAAGTGCCGACAGCGCGCCGTCCAGGTCGTCAAAGATGCGGCGCGCGCCGGCCAGGCCCAGCAGGGCGGTGCAGCGTTCGGCGCCACTTTCGTGCACGGCCAGGGCCAGGGTGAAGGTGTCCTGTGCGGCACGGGCCTGTCCCATGTCCAGTTGCGCGGCGCCACGCACCAGCAGCAGGGTGCCGCGCGCGCTGGTATCGGGCTGCAGGGCAAGCCCTCGATCGGTCAGGGCCAGCGCGGCGGCGGCACGCAGCGCCTCGCGTTCCACCGCGGCCGCCCGCGCATAGGCGGAAGGCGCGCCGGGGTCGCCCGCCCGCTCAAGGTGTTCGGCGCACAGCACCGGGTCGCGATCGACAAACCACTGGGCCGCCGCGCGGTGCAGCCGGGCGCGTGGCTCCCGCAGCAGTGACATGTAGATGCCCTCGCGAATCAGCGCGTGGCCAAAACACAGGGTGTGGCCTTCGGCGCGCAGCAGGCCGGTGCGCAGGCTGGCGCTCAGTGCGGGGTTGGTGTGGTTGAGCACCGCAAACAGCGCCTGCGGCTCGAAGCGCTGGCCCAGCACGCTGGCCGTGCGCAGCACGTCCTGTTCGGCTGCGGGCAGGCGGTCCACCCGTGCAATCACCAGGCTGCGCAGCGAGGCGGGCAGGGCGGTGCCACCGGCCTCGCTGGCGTGGCGCAGCAGCTGGTCCAGATACAGCGGGTTGCCGCCGCAGCGCTCCACACACTCGCGCAGCCAGCCATCGGGCTTTGGGCCAAAGTGCCGTGCGAGTGCGGTGGCGTCTTCTTTGTCCAGCGGGCCCAGGTTGAAGGTGGTCAGGGGCGCATCGCCCAGTGCCTGCTGCCAGCCGCGCTCCAGCGGGTCGCCATCGCCCCGGCTGGTGGCCAGCAACACCAGCGCTTGTGTGCGGGCCAGCTGCGCCAGGCGCGCCATGCCTTCCAGGGTATCGGCGTCGGCCCAGTGCAGGTCTTCCGCCACCAGCAGCGTGGGCTGGCGCGCGCTGCTGCGGCTGGCCAGGTGCGTCAGCAGTTCATGCACGGCGGCGCGCCGGGCCATGGCGCCCGCGGCCTGCCAGGCGGTGCGGCCGTCGCTGGTCATGGCGCCTTGCACCAGGTCGGCCAGCGCGGCCTGCCAAAGCAGCGGCGCGTCACCCTCCAGCGCCAGGGCCACCTCGCCCACGCGCTGCGGCAGCAGCCCCGCCGCCCACTGAGCCAGCAGGCCGCCGCTGCGCCCGCCGCCGAAGTCCAGCGCCTGCGCGCCGACCACCACACAGCCTTGCGCCAGCGCATGGGCCCGCACAGCTTCCACCAGCCGCGTCTTGCCAATGCCCGGCTCGCCGCGCAGCAGCGCCACATGGCCGGCGCCCGCGCGGCATGCCAGATCAATGATCTGGTGCAAAGCGGCCCGCTCGGCATCACGGCCCATCAGCGGCGACGCCGCCATACCCTCCGCCGGCGCGATGGACTGCAGCCGCCACAGTGGCTGCGGCAAGTCGATGCCCTTGAGCGCATGCGGGCCCATGGCCTCAAAGCGGGCGCCGTCTCCCACCGTGCGCACCACCGCTTCGGACACCACGGTCTCATTCGAACCGGCCTGGCCCACCAGGCGCGAAGCCAGGTTGACCGCATCGCCCAACACCGTGTAGCCGCCGTGGGTCAGCCCGCCGGCCACCACCTCGCCCAACGACACGCCGATGTGCAGCTGCACGCTCTGCCCGAACGCCACGCCAAACTCTGAGGTGAGCACGGCCGCCACCTGGTGTAACGCCTGTGCCGCACGCAGTGCCCGCAGCGTGTCGTCGCCGTGTGCAATCGGGGCACCAAAAATCGCCATCACACCGTCGCCCAGGTGTTTGTCCACCAGCCCGCCGGCTTCGGTGATGGCGGGGTCGCACAGCGCGTAGAAGCGCTCGCACAGGCGCTGCACGTCTTCGGGGTCGAGCCGGGTGCACAGTTCGGTGAAGCCACAAATGTCGGCAAACAGCACCGCCGCCTGCCGCCGCTGCGCGGACAGACCGGCGGTGGGCGGTGGCTGGCGCGGCCCCTGCGCAATGGCGCCGAGAATCTTCTTGCGATGGCCCAGCGCGGCCACCCCCAGCTCTTTGAGATCGGCATCGGTCAGATCGGGCAGCACCGACTCGTCGATGTGGTTGCTGGCGAAAGCCTGCGCGTATTCGCCCAGCCCGAGCGACTGCAACCAGGACGAGACATCGAGTGACATGGGCCACCTCCGGCGGACCAGTCTATGGTCGTGGGCGGGGTTCGTAAAGCGCCCTGAGACTGGCAAGGGCACCAACAAAAAAGCCCTTGGGATTCAAGGGCTTTGCTGTGTCGGCTGCTGTCGGCTGACCTCGACGGCTGTCAATTGGCGGGAGGGCGTCGTTCACATGACGGGCTGTAGGCCGCGTGGATTCTCGATTTTCTTGATTTGTTTTTCGAAGATACCACCAAAAATACCACCACGTCTCATCTACGGCTTTTCTGCCCTGAGTGAGTAGTTCAAAAAAAGCTTCTTGAGCATCCGGCGATTAGAGTATCTAGAAAAAAACGGTGCTACATGCTGATGACGACCCCTCCCGCGTCGCAGACACGTTGAGGCCGGCAGCCTGGGTCGTGCCCTCAAGGGCCTGAAACGCATCCGGTCCCGTACGGTCAGTAAGGACGTCAGGTTCCTCGCTTTGTCTGGGCCCTCGCCAAAGAGTTTCTTAGCAAGGTCTGGCTTTTGCGCTCTAAGCCATCCATTACAAACTGAACACTTGATCTTGTCGGGACACCACCGCATCCCAGCCCACTCCCCGTTTAATGCGCACGCGCAGCGCGTCTGCGGCGTCCGGCACTCCATGCACTATGAAGATACGCCGAGGCGCGCGCCGAAAACCGCCGAGCCAACGCAGCAATTCATTGCTATCGGCATGCGCAGACAGCATGGGCAGCTCCGCAACCTCTGCCCGCACCGAGACCCATTGACCGTGAATCTTCACCTCGCGCGCGCCTTGGAGCAACGTGCGACCTCGCGTGCCCGCCGCCTGGAAGCCAGAGAACAGGATGGTGTTGCGGTGAACTGGCCCAAAGGCGGCGATGTGATGGAGCACTCGTCCGCCAGTGGCCATGCCACTTGCGGAGACGATCACCTTGGGAAAGGGTTGGATGGCGTCGGGAGCCTC
>NZ_QAIM01000645.1:0-5316 GCF_003061035.1 Acidovorax sp. HMWF018 | reverse complement strand
GCCACAGGGCGTGGGTTCGCGTAGCGGGCAGCTGCGGGTGGTGGGCAGTCTGTGCTCAGGGCGCAGTGCGTAGGGGATTGGAGGCGAAAGGCTTGCACCCGCGTGGCGGTGGCGGAGAATCCGGGGCAGATTCACTGCGGTGGCTTGTGCCGCGCAGAAGCTGGCATCCGTCCTCCCGTTTCCTCATCAAGGCACCCCATGGGCAACCGACTCACAGAAATCGCAACCCGTACCGGCGACGCCGGCACCACCGGCCTGGGCAACAACCAGCGCGTCTCCAAGAACAGCCTTCGCATCCATGCCATGGGCGATGTGGATGAACTCAACTCGCACATCGGCCTGTTGCTGTGCGAGCCGCTGCCCGATGAAGTCCGCACCTTGCTGGTCGAGGTGCAGCACCAGTTGTTCAACCTGGGAGGCGAGCTGTCGATCCCGGGCTTCGAGCTGCTCAAGGCCGACGCCGTCTTGGCATTGGACGAAGCCCTGGCCCACCACAACGCCGCGCTGCCGCGCCTGCAGGAGTTCATCCTGCCCGCGGGCACCCGCGCCGCGTCACAGGCCCACGTGTGCCGCACCGTGGCCCGCCGCGCCGAACGCGCCGTGGTTGCCCTGGGCAACGAAGAGGCGCTGAACGATGCGCCACGCCAGTACCTCAACCGCCTCTCCGACCTGATGTTCGTGCTCGCCCGCGTGCTCAACCGCATGGATGGCGGTGATGACGTGTACTGGAAAAGCGAGCGCCTGGCCCAGCAAAACGCTACAGAATAGATAGCTACCAGCGCATATTCTTCTAGCGCTTGGGGCCGATTTCATCAAAAATACCCCCCAGCCTTTGCCACGGGCGCGTCCCCAGGCCAAGACCGCCGCGCAAGGGCCGCCCCGCCGCGCTGGCGGTGCCCCCCATCCCGGATCGCGCTAGCGATGCGAGAGAAGGGGGAAGGCGCGAAGCGCCTCAGGGGGATGCACTTTATCTCGGTGCGAGGATCGCCATCGTCAGCCGCGACACACAGGTCAGCTCACCCGCTTCGTTGTGCAGATCGATGTGCCACACGTGTGTGGTGCGGCCGATGTGCACCGGCTTTGCCGTGCCGGTCACCCAGCCGCTGGTGGCAGAGCGCAGGTGGTTGGCGTTGATGTCCAGGCCCACGGCGCGGTAGCCCTCCGGCAGGGTGTAGTAGGCGCCGGTGGAGCCCATGGACTCGGCCAGCACCACGCTGACACCGCCGTGCAGCAGGCCAAAGGGCTGGATGGTGCGGTGGTCTACCGGCACGCGGGCGCGCAGAAAGTCGTCACCCACCTCGACAAACTCAATGCCCAGGTGCTCTACGGCGGTGTTGCGGTTGGCGGCCTTCAGCAGGGCCAGGTCGATGGGTTTTTTCCAGATGGGCATGGTGATCACGGGGCAGGGCCAAGTCAGTGCAAGCCGCTGATTGTGCCAATGCCTGTGGTCCCGCCCTGTGCCGCAGGTGCCTAGGAGCCTGTCCGACTTGGAAGTCGTCGGCTGCAAATCGGCCGCAGCGGTCCATTTTTTACCGTCTTTTTGCCCCATAGCTGGGCTATGGGTCTGCAAATCCGGCAAAAACTGTCCTCGCTGGGGCCGATTCTCGCTATCGACGCTCCAAGTCCGACAGGCTCCTAGCCTCAGCCCACAAACTTTCCGTTGGCGCCCATCACCCCCAGGTCCAGAAAACGCGAGCCCACATACGGCGCGCCGCTGGCGTAGTCGATGGACAGGCCGCCCAGGTCGTTGCTGCGGATGCCTGCGAGGGCGTTGCGCAGCTTGGCGCGGGTCAGGTCGCGGCCGGCGCGCTCCAGGCCCTCGGCCAGCACGCGGGCGTTCACATAGCCTTCAAAGCTGCGGGCCGAGAACTCCTGGTAGCCCAGTGCGCGCATGGCCTTCTGGTAGTCGCGCACCACGGCGAAGCTGGTGCGGGCCGCGTCGGGCAGCACCATCGACAGCGCAATGCCCGAGGCCTTGCCACCGAGCTGGCGCAGGTTGTCGCCCGACAGCGCCACGCTGGTGGCGGCCAGCGGCGTGCTGGGCGACACTTTCTTGAACTCATTGACCAGCGTGGCGGTGATGTCGCCTGCCGTGCCCAGCAGCACCGCATTGGGCTTGGCGGCCACGGCCTTGCCCACCACGTCGGCCACCTGGGTGCCTTGGGCGTCGAGCTTGAAAGCCTTGGGCGTGGGCTGCTTGGCCGCTGCCATGGCCTTGTTCACGTCGGCCAGAAACTCGCGGCCAAACGCTGTGTCCTGGTACACGATGGCCAGGTCGGTGATGCCCATGGACACCAGCTTTTGCGCCAGGCGCTGGGCTTCATCGGTGTAGCTGGCGCGCACGTGGAACACCGAGCGGTACTCGGCCTTGCGCAGCGAGGTGGCGCCGCTTTGTGGTGCCACGTAAGGGATCTGCGCTTCGTCCACCAGCGGCAGGATGCGCTGGTTGTTGGCCGTGCCCATGCAGGAGATCAGCGACACCACGTTGGCATCGGCAATCAGCTTGCGCACGTTGTCTTCGGAGCGCGCGGCGTCATAGCCGTCGTCCATGGCCAGCAGCTTGATCTCGCGGCCGTGGATGCCCTTGGCGTTGGCCTGGGCCAAGCCTGCGTCCAGCCCCTGCTTGAGTTCCTTGCCCAGGCTGGCCAGGGCGCCGGTCGTACCCAGCGAGCAGCCAATGGTCACGCTCTTGGCGTCCATGGGGTCTTGCACGCCCACGGCGCGCGACGAGGGGGCAAGCAGCAGGCCGGCGCTGGCGGCCACGAGGGATTGGGTGAACTGACGGCGTTGCATGGTCATCAAAAAACTCGCAGACAAAATGCCACCAGCCCCGCATGGGGGCTGGTGGGGGTGGACAGGGGGAGGCCGAAAAACCTAGGGTTAACCCTGATTTTATCTGCGCAGGCTGGCAATTGGCTGTCAAAGGCTCCGGCAGGGCCTGGGGCGCGCGCCGCGTCCCCTTGTGCCGAATTTGCCCTTTGTGGCCCTTGCGCCCTTATGCCGCGCTGGCCGGGCCTGCTGGCGCGCGCATGCTGCCCGTCTCCACATACCGCTGGTGCCACGACAAGGCCTCGTTCAGCAGGTGCGGCGTGTGCTGGCCCACGGCGCCCCGTTTGGCGCGGGCCACATAGTCGTGCAGTGCGGGGCGGAAGTCCGGATGCGCGCAGCGGTCGATGATGATTTCGGCGCGCTGTGTGGGCGAATGACCGCGCAGGTCGGCCAGGCCTTGTTCGGTGACGAGGATCTGCACATCGTGCTCGGTGTGGTCCACATGCGAGGCCATGGGCACGATGCACGAGATGCTGCCGTTTTTGGCCAGCGACGGCGTCATGAAGATCGACAGGTAGGCATTGCGCGCAAAGTCGCCCGAGCCGCCGATGCCGTTCATGATGGCCGAGCCCATCACATGCGTGGAGTTCACGTTGCCATAGATGTCGGCCTCGATCATCCCGTTCATTGCGATCAGGCCCATGCGGCGGATCAGCTCGGGGTGGTTGCTGATCTCCTGCGGGCGCAGCACGATGCGCTGCTTGTAGTAGTCGATGCGGTCGTTGAAGTCCTGCATCGCCGCCGGGCTCAGCGACAGCGCCGTGGCCGAGGCGCTGGCCAGCTTGCCCGAGCGCAGCATGTCCAGCATGCCGTCCTGCAGCACTTCGGTGTAGGCCGTGAGGTTGTCGAACGGGCCGTTGTTCAGCCCTGCCAGCACCGCGTTGGCGATGTTGCCCACGCCCGACTGCAGCGGCAGCAGGTCTGCGGGCAGGCGGCCCTTTTTCACCTCGTGCTGCAGGAAGTCGATGATGTGGCCCGCGATGCGGTTGGAGGTGTCATCGGGCGCGGCGTACACGCTGTTGCGGTCGGGCTGGTTGGTCATCACCACGGCGATGACCTTGCTCGGGTCGCAGCGCAGGTAGGGCTCGCCAATGCGCTCATCAGGCCGTGTCATGGGGATGGGCTTGCGGTGCGGCGGCCGGTCGGTGCCGTAGTAGATGTCGTGCATGCCCTCCAGCTGCGGGTTGTGCCAGGCATTCACTTCCAGGATGACCTTGTCGGCCTGGTCCAGCCAGGTCTTGTTGTTGCCCACCGAGGACGAGGGGATCAGGCGCCCGTCGGGCAACACGCCCGCCACCTCGACCACCGCTATATCCAGCTTGCCCAGAAAGCCGAACCACACAAACTGCGCCACGTGCGACAGGTGGATGTCCACATACTGCATCTGCCCCGCATTGATCTGGCGGCGCACCGTGGGGTCGGACTGGTAGGGCAGGCGCATCTCGATGCCGTCTACCTGGGCCAGCGCGCCGTCCAATTCGGGTGCGGTGCTGGCGCCTGTCCACAGCCCGATCTTGAAGCCATGGCCCTGCGCGTTCAGGCTCTCGATGCGGCGCGCCAGCGCGCCGGGCACGGCCTTGGGGTAGCCCGCGCCGGTGAATCCGCTCATGCCCACATGGGCACCGGCAGGGATCAGGGCGGCCGCCTCGTCGGCGGTCATGGTGCGGGAGAGAAAGTCGGGGTACAGCACCCGATCGGCCAGGGACATGAACAAACTCCGCAAAAAGAAAAAGGCCACCCGCCCGGTGAGCGGATGGCCCTGTGGACAAAACCCAGGATGCTAGCCTTCGTTCCTTACAAATTAAGGGTTAACCCTTACAAATGCGGTTCAGCCCGGCCACATCCACAGATTACGCCGCTTTGCGGTTGAGCAGCGCGTACAGCAGGATCGCCCCGAACGTGGCGGTGCCGATGCCGCCCAGCGCGAACTGGCCGAACTTGAGTGTGAAGTCGCCCGTGCCCAGGATGAGGGTGATGGCCGCCACGATGAGGTTCTTGTTCTGCGAAAAGTCCACCTTGTTGTCCACCCAGATCTTGGCGCCCGCCACCGCGATCAGGCCAAACACCACGATGGACACGCCGCCCATCACCGGCAGCGGAATGGTCTGGATCAGTGCGCCGAACTTGGGGGAAAAGCCCAGCACCAGCGCAAACACACCCGCCAGCAGGAACACGGCGGTGGAATAGATCTTGGTCGCCGCCATCACGCCGATGTTCTCGGCATAGGTGGTCACGCCCGTGCCGCCTGCGCTGCCACTGACCATGGTGGCAATGCCGTCACCGATGAACGCGCGGCCCATGTAGCGGTCCAGGTTCTGGCCGGTCATGGCCGTCACGGCCTTCACGTGGCCCAGGTTCTCGGCCACCAGGATGATGGCCACGGGAGCAATCAGCAGCATGGCATTGCCGCTGAACTGCGGGGCCGCAAAGTTCGGCAGGCCAAACCACGCGGCGTTGGCCAGTGCGGTCAGGTCCATGGGCTTGCCC
>NZ_QAIM01000117.1:0-5963 GCF_003061035.1 Acidovorax sp. HMWF018 | reverse complement strand
AGCCCAGCTTCATGCCCGCGTCGATGTCCTCGGGGGTGGCCAGGCCCTCGGCCAGCACGAAGAAGGCCTCGTTGATCATGGGTACCAAGATGCGGTTGACCACAAAGCCGGGCGCGTTCTTCACGGTGATGGGGCTCTTGCCCAGGGCCTCGGCCAGGGCCTTCACGGCGTCGTGCGTGGCGTCGCTGGTCTGCAGGCCGCGGATGATCTCCACCAGCGCCATCATGGGCACGGGGTTGAAGAAGTGCATGCCGATGAACTTGTCGGCGCGGCTGGTGGCGGCCGCCAGCTTGGTGATGGAGATCGAGGACGTGTTCGATGCGATCAGCACCTCGGGGCCCACCAGGGCATCCACCTGCTTGAGGATCTTGAGCTTGAGTTCGTAGTTTTCGGTGGCGGCCTCGATCACCAATTGCGCGGCTTTGAGGTCGTCGTAGCTGGTGGAGGTCTTTATGCGGCCCAGCGCGGCGGCCTTGTCGGCCTCGGTGATTTTTTCCTTCTTGATCAGGCGGTCCAGGCTGCCGGCCACGGTGGCCAGGCCTTTTTGCACTGCAGCATCGGAGATATCAACCATCACCACGTTGATGCCCGACACCGCACAGGCCTGTGCAATGCCGTTGCCCATGGTGCCTGCGCCGATGATGCCTACGGTCTGAATCGTCATATAGAGAGCCCTCTTCAAAGTGAAACGGATGGCCGGAATGGTAAGGGGAATCGCACGACCGTTCGGTTATCGTGCGTCAAACCTGAACCAACAAGCCGCTGCGCAGCATGGCGGAGGAGACACAAAACATGTTTGACTACATCGTGATCGGTGGCGGCTCGGCGGGCTCCGTGCTGGCCGGCCGTTTGACTGAGAACCCCTCCGTGCGCGTCTGCCTGCTGGAGGCCGGGCCTGCCGACAAGAGCGTGCTCATCCACTGCCCGGCTGGGCTGGCCGTGATGGCCAAGTTCGAGCTGAACGGCTGGGGCTTCAACACCACGCCGCAGGCCGCGCTGAACAACCGGCGCGGCTACCAGCCACGCGGCAAGGTGCTGGGGGGCTCCAGCTCCATCAACGCCATGGTCTACATCCGGGGCCAGCACGCCGACTACGACCACTGGGCCGCGCAGGGCAACCCGGGCTGGGGCTGGGAGGATGTGAAGCCTTACTTTGTACGTGCCGAAAACAACGAGCGCGGTGCCAACGCTTGGCACGGCCGGGGCGGCCCCTTCAACGTGGCAGACCTGCGTGCACCCAACCGGTTCAGCCAATATTTCACTGACGCAGGTGTGCAGGCCGGGCACCCGCACAACGCCGACTTCAACGGCGCCACGCAGGAAGGTGTGGGCCTGTACCAGGTCACGCACAAGAACGGCGAGCGGCACAGCGCAGCCAAGGGTTACCTCACGCCGCACCTGGCGCGGCCCAACCTGCAGGTCATCACCGGTGCGCATGCCACGCGCATCCTGTTCGAGGGCACACGCGCCGTGGGTGTGGAATACCGCAAAGGCGGTGCGCTGCAACAGGTGCGTGCCGGACGCGAGGTGCTGCTGAGTGCAGGCGCGCTGCTGTCGCCGCAGCTGCTGATGCTGTCGGGCGTGGGGCCCGCCGCACACTTGCAGCAACACGGCATCCCGGTGCTGCACGACCTGCCGGGCGTGGGCCAGCATCTGCACGACCACCCCGACGTGGTGCAGGTGCTGGACGCACCCGAGCTCAAGGACCTGTTCGGCCTGTCACTGTCGGGCATGGCGCAGACGCTGCGCGGCATTGCCGAATGGCGCAAACACCGCACGGGCATGTTGACCACGAACTTTGCCGAGGCGGGGGGCTTCATCAAGAGCGACCCGTCCGAGCCCGCGCCCGACCTGCAGCTGCACTTTGTGATCGGCAAGCTGGTGGACCACGGGCGCAAGACCGTTTTCGGCCATGGTTACTCGGCCCACGTGTGCCTGCTGCAGCCCAAGAGCCGGGGCGCGGTCACGCTGGCCAGCCGCGACCCCATGGCCTTGCCTTTGGTGGACCCGAACTTCCTGGCCGATCCCGATGACATGGCGCGCATGGTGCGTGGCTTCAAGCGCACGCGCGAGATCCTCATGCAACCGGCGCTCGCGAAGTTCGGCGCCAAGGAGTTGGCGGCCTCGGCCAGTGCGCGCACCGATGCCGAGATCGAGCAGTTCATCCGCCAGTACGCCGACACCATCTACCACCCCGTGGGCACCTGCCGCATGGGGCCTGGGCCGCTGGATGTGGTGGATGCCGAACTGCGTGTGCATGGCCTCGCGGGCCTGCGTGTGGTGGACGCGTCCATCATGCCGCGCATCGTGAGCGGCAATACCAATGCGCCCACGGTGATGATTGCGGAAAAAGCGGTGGACCTGCTGCGCGCCGCGCCGTGAACGATTTCACGTTTGGCGCCCGGAACGCGATTTTTAAGGTTTTCAAAGGGTCTGTTTAAGGAGTTTTTAACAGGCAAAAGCGCGGCGAATTTCTAGACTTCTTGGCATGGAAACGGGTGCATGGTGCACCCGGCCCGGCGCCCCAAAAAAGGCGCTGAAAGAGCCCAACGAGGCCATGAAAGAACGTGATGAAGATTGATGCCCGCGAAATTGCCGCACTGACCCAAGCCCAGCCCGCCGCCCCCCGCATGGACATGTATGCCAGCATCCACAAGGCCATACGCGCCTTTATGGCCGACACGCTGCTGGGCCTGGGCCGCATGGATGTGGACGATGACCTGGAGTTCGCCCAGACCTGCGACCGCGTGATGCAGCTGCTGGACCTGTGCCGCGCGCACCTGCACCACGAGAACCAGTTTGTGCACGCCGCCATGGAAGCGCGCCAGCCCGGCTCCAGCCAGAGCATTGCTGGTGAACATGTGGAGCACGAACAGGCCATCGTCGCTTTGGCAGACGGCGTGAACCACCTGATGGCCTGTGCCAAGCCCGCACGAGCTGCAGCCACCCTGGCCCTGTACCGCCAGCTGGCGCTGTTTGTGGCGGACAACTTCGAGCACATGCACGAGGAAGAGACTACGCACAACCGCGTGCTCTGGCAGTGCTACACCGACGCGGAACTGGCGGGCGTGCACGATGCGCTGGTGGCCTCGATCCCGCCGCACGAAATGATGGTGGTGGCCCGCTGGATGGTGCCCTACATGTCACCCGCCGAGCGCACGGCCATGCTGTCGGATATGAAACAGCATGCGCCTGCCCCTGTGCTGGCAGCGGTGCTGGCGCAGGTGCAGCCGCACCTCACGCAGCCTGAGTGGACCAAGCTGATGCGCAGCCTGGGCCTGCCGGTGGTGCCGGGTCTGGTGCACTGACTTTGAGAAATCAGTGGCGTGAAGGCTTCAGGCGTCTTCCAGCACCACAGGGCGCAGCACGCACAGCCGAAAGCGCCCGCGCCCCGTTTTTTCGATGTGGATGTGCGGGCAGTTCTCCTGCAGGCGGCGCTGCAGCAATAGCAGGCGGGCCTCCAGGTTATCGGCCACATCGGGCAGGCGCAGTGCGGGGTCCAGCCGCAGTTCGCGGTTGGTGAAGTCCACGCGCCCGGTGTGCTGGTGGTCGCGCAGCAGCTTCCAGACAATGGCGCCCGCCACCCCCTTGATCAAATAGTCGTCGTTGATGAACACGCTGTCGTTGGCCGCAAAGTGGCGCACCCGCAGCGCGCTGCCGCTCACCGGCGGTGCCGCTGTCGGAGTAGGCAGCGGCTCGGGCGCATCGGGCGCGGCCTGCAGCAGATCGATGGCGGCGGCCAGCTGGCCCGCAATGGCCACCAGCAGGTCTTCATCCTCGAAGCCAAAGCGCATGTCCTCGGGGCTCTCGGCAAACAGCACACCCAGTAGGCGCCCGGCCGACAGCAGCGGCACCGCCACCTGGCTGTGCGGCTCGGGCAGGCCGGGGTAGGGGATGTCCAGGCCGCGCAACGAGGGCGCATCGGGTGTGGCATGCGCGTCCATGCTTTCGCGGATGGCATGGCTGTACAGGGCGGCGTGCGTCATGTGGCTGATGCGCACCGGCGTGCGCTCGCGCGCAGCCATGCCGATCACTCCCTGGCCCAGCCGGATTTCTGAACCCACGCCCGACGTGGCATAGCCGCAGCTGGCCACCGTGTAGAGCTGCTGGGCGCTGGCGTCCAGCATCAGCACCATGGCGTGCTGTATGCCCAGCTTGTCCTGCAGGCCCTGCAGCGCGCCTTGCAGCAATTCATCCAGCCCCGAGCAGCGCGCGATGCCCTCGCTGCACAGGCGCAGCGTGTGCAGCAACCCGGAACGCGGCGCCGGTGCCGGCAGGCCTTCGCCCGCCACCGATTCGATGCGCTCCACAGCGTAGATGTCGGACCCTTTGAGTTCAAACACCTCGGCCATGCCCGCATGCGACGCAATGCCCGCCAGCTGCGCTCGCATGCTCTCGAACACCGGCCCGCTGTCCTCGGTGCGTTCGTACAGCAGGTGCAGGCGGTAGAAGTGCGCGGTGACCGGGTCCAGCACCAGCACCGACGCGCGCGGGTTGCGCAGGATGTTCTGGCGGGTCTTGTTGAAGAACTGGAACGACAACGCCACATGCGCCGCATCCACATAGACCACCTGCGAGATGTAGGCCACGTTGGGGGTGCCGTCAGGGTCGCAGGTCGCCATGATGGCGGGAATCGCCCCCTCCAGGCAGGGGCGGATGCTGTGCAGGGACGGCGCTGCGGTGCTCATGGTTGCGGTACGGGGGGTGTGGGTGGTGCGGGCGGCGCACACAACTCCGCGCCCGCGCGCGGCCCTGGGGTCTGGTCGAACGCGCTGGTGGGCGTGAAGCTCACTGCCACCACATCCTGCAGCGGCGCCGCCAGCATGGCCGCCACATACTGCGGCCCGTAGCCGACCTGGCCCACCTCCTGCACCATGGACTGCAGGTAGGCCTGCAACACCGGCAGGTCGCCATCAGTGGCCGGGCGCTGCGTGGCCCGGCGGGCTTTGAGCTGCAGCGTCTGGTGGGTGGACGGCACGCTGAACACCACGGCAATCTCGCCGGTGTGCGCAATGTCCTGCAGCAACTGTTCGGACTGACTGCGCCGCAGGTACACCGTGACCTCCTGCCCATCACCGCTGATATGGCTGCCCACGGCCCGCATGATGCTCGGCCGCAGGGCCGCATCGCGTGACGCCACGATGGCCGACACGCCCTTGGCCACCATGGCGATATGGCTGGGGCCGAGCAGCGCGGTCATGCCTTGAAGCGCTTGCGGGTCAGGGCCAGAGCCACCCAGAAGGCCACCACGGTGGTCACCACCAGCACCAGGCCGTGGCGCAGGGGGTGGGCAGGCCACTGGTCCATGAACAGCGGGCGTACCAGCTCCACGGCATTGGTCAGCGGCAGCCAGTCGGAGATGGCGCGCACGATGGGGGGCAACTGCTCGCGCGGGAAGAACACACCCGAGAGAAACATCATGGGCGTGAGCACCAGCGTGAAGTAGTAGGTAAAAAAGTCATACCCCTTGGCCAGCGCATTGAAGATGAGTGCGATGCTGGAGAACATCACCCCCACGAACAGCAGCACCGGCCAGGCCACCAACAGCTTGGGGCTGTGGCTGATGGAGAGGGCCAGCATGACGCCCAGGATGGCGGTGACGGTGAATAGCGCCTTGAACGCCGCCCACAGCATCTCGGCCAGCACCACGTCGTCCAGGCTCACCGGCGCGTTCATGATGCCGTCCCAAGTCTTTTGCACGTGCATGCGCGAGAAGGCCGAGTACAGCGCCTCGAAGCTGGCCGCGTTCATGGCGCTCATGCAGATGGAGCCGCTGGCCAGGAACAGGATGTAGGGCACCTTGGTGTCGCCCGCCGCGCCGCCCACATTCACCTGACCCACCAGGGCCCCCATGCCGTAGCCAAACGCCACCAGCCACATCAGCGGTTCGGCAATGTTGCCCACCAGGCTGGGGATGGCCAGCTTGCGCCAGACCAGCAGGTTGCGCATGAACACGGGCCACC
>NZ_QAIM01000644.1:0-1402 GCF_003061035.1 Acidovorax sp. HMWF018 | reverse complement strand
GCGATGGTCGGCGGCTCCAAGGCGGTGTCAATGCCCGCCGCGATGAACGTGTGCCGGAGCAGATCTTTTGTGGTACGGACGCGTAGTCAAGAGGGCGGATAGCCCGCCTCGGTGAGCGCTTCCGCAAGCGTCAGGCGGTCTTCAGCACTCTGCACCGTAACCAAGCGCTTGGACATGTCCACCTGCACCTTGCAGCCGGGATCCACCATCTGCAGTGTCTGGTTCACCATCCCTGCGCAGTGCCCGCAGGTCATGTCGGGAAGCTGAAATTCATGCATTTACTTCTCGTGGCAAAGAGTTGAGAGGCGTGCAGTCTCGGACTTGCCACAGTGGCAAGGTCAACCACTTTTTCCTCCATGGCACAGACACGCCTCGCCATGGGCGGCCGCGACAAGCTCATTAAGAATTCCACAGCTCTGATGCGCATGCTCTCCACTGCATGCTGAGCGCAGCTGCAGCAGTTGCTTTTCCAACGCCATCATGCTGATGAGACGAGCGCGCAGCCGACTTAGCTGGTCGTCAATCAGATTGTTGACGTCTGCGCACGCCTCCTGGGGCGCATCTAGCGCACCCAACAGGCTCCTCACATCTGCCAGTGGGATGTCGAGTGCCCTACAGTGCCGTACAAAGGACAGCCGCTCCAGGTGAGCGGGAGCATAGTTGCGATAGCCGTTGGCCAGCCGCGCGGGCTGGGGCAACAAGCCTTCCTTTTCGTAAAAACGGATCGTTTCGGCGTCAACGCCTGTTGCGGCGGCCAGTTCCTTGATCTGCATGTTGAGAGCTGGATATTGGAGGTCTTGACACTGTAGCTACTCCAAGGTTTCCAATCGAGGCATCAAGGAGAGAAATTTATGAAATCCTGCTGCGACGAAGCACAAAAACCAACCTCCCAGGACCCATGCTGCGCTCCAGCCGCTCCCGTCTCTACTCAGCTTGATTCCTGTTGCGCCAGCCCGGTTGCGGCCTCTCCAGATACTTGCTGTACCCCACATTCGCTAGCAACCGCAGCGCCTTCGTTTGCAAATGGGCGTGGCCCCCAGGGAGCCATGTTCCGCATCGAGGCCATGGACTGCGCAGCCGAAGAAAGTGAGATCCGCCGCGCGCTGGAGTCAATTGCCGGGGTGCGCGGCCTGGGGTTTCAGCTCGGCGCACGCACGCTGACCATTGACGCCCCTGATGCTGTGATTCCTCAAGCCTTGGCGGCCATTCGCAAGGCAGGGTTCGACCCGCAGCCCGTGGCAACCGCTGCGGCAACGGGCGAAGCCCCTGGGCGGGCCTCCACCACCGACGAACTCGGGCGTATGGGGTTGGCGCTGGGCCTGGCCGTCTGCGCCGAAGCCGTGGCCTTCTTCTCTCCAGACACGCTGGCCTTCAAGGGCATTGGCATGGCCCTGGCGGCGGC
>NZ_QAIM01000643.1:0-2462 GCF_003061035.1 Acidovorax sp. HMWF018 | reverse complement strand
GCCCCTTCCTCCGCGGTCTCGCTAACCTGGGCGGCCACTGCCTTCTTGGTCTGCTCACGAGCCTTGATGCGCCCCTTGGCTTCGTGCGTGCTGTGGCGGAAGCGGTAGGACTCGTTGCCGGTCTCGATGATGTGGCAGTGATGGGTCAAGCGATCCAGCAACGCGGTGGTCATCTTGTCATCGCCGAACACCGTGGACCACTCCGCGAACGTCAGGTTGGTGGTGATCATCACGCTGGTGTGCTCGTACAGCTTGGACAGCAGGTGGAACAACAAGGCACCACCGGCCTGGCTGAAGGGCAGGTAACCTAACTCGTCGAGCACGACCAGGTCCATGCGCACCAGACTCATGGCGATGCGTCCGGCACGGCCCTGGCTCTTCTCATGCTCCAGGGCATTGACCAGATCGACCGTGGAGTAGAACCGCACTCGCTTGGCGTGCCGGGTGAGCCCAGCAATTCCCAGCGCCGTGGCCAGGTGGGTTTTGCCGGTGCCTGGGCCGCCGACCAGCACCACGTTCTGCGCATCCTGCGTGAACGAGAGGTCCGCCAGTTTCTGGATCAACGCGCGGTCGACCGGCGCGACGGTGAAGTCGAACCCAGCCAGGTCGCGGTGCATCGGGAAGCGTGCCGCCTTCATCTGATGGGCGATGGAACGCATCGCCCGATCAGCATCTTCAGCCTGCAGCAGGTGCTCCACCAGCCAGCGTGATGCAGCCAAGGCCGTATCGCCGCCTTGCTCCGTCAGATCGGCCCAAGCCGTGGCCATGCCGTTGAGCCGCAGCGCCTTCAGTTGGGCCTGTACATCGATGGAGGTCTCACGCATGGCCCACCTCCTGCCCGTCTAGATGATCCTGGTGGGTGGGGCGCAGCCGGTCATAACGCGCGGTATCGGCCTTGGGCGCCTGGGTGAGTTGCAAGGACGTCTGCGCTTGCGCCGGCGTGGCCGGGTTGTTCAAGCGGGCCAGCACGTTGCGCACGTGTTCCACGCTAATGCTGCCGCTGGGGGTCCTGCCTTCGAGTACCAGCTCGATGGCCACCAGCACCGCTTCCAGCCCGGCCTGCGGCACCACGGCCAGCACCTGTGCCATGACCCGGTCTCCTCCAGGGTGCCTGAGCAGCGACTGGCGCAAACGCAGCAACGGCGCCGGCAGGTCCAGGAACGGCGTGCCGTTGCGCAAGGCGCCCGGTTTGCGCTGCACCAGGTCGATGTAGTGCTGCCAATCGTAGCTGGTCTGGCCGCTGCCCGGCAGCCGGGCGTGACTCGCGACGACGGCGTCCGCGGCCGCCACATCGATTCGCTCGGGATAGACGCGGGTGCTGACGATGTGGCCGGCCCACTCGCACGGCACGGAATAGCGGTTGCGAGCGGCAGCCACCAGGCAGGTGCTGCTGACCCGGGCCAACCGTTCGACGTAGCCGTCGAAGGGGGCCGGCATGGACATGAGGTGAGGCTTCTCCAACTCCCACATCTCGGCCACGGTGAACTGCCGATGGATCGGGTGCGTGGTGTCGCTCCACACCGAACGACATCGCTCGCTCAGCCAGGCATTGAGTTCGATGAACGAGCCGAAGCGACGGGTCGCGGCTTCGATCCAGATGCGCCTGCGGCTGTCCTGCACGTTCTTCTCCACCACCCCCTTCTCCCATCCCGAGGCGACGTTGCAGAAGTCGGCATCGAACAGGTAGTGACTGCACATGGCTGCGAAGCGCGCGTTGACGGTGCGCTGCTTGCCACGCTGCACCTTGTCCACAGCGGTGCGCATGTTGTCGTAGATGCCGCGTCGGGTGACGCCACCTAGTGCCTGGAACGAGCGTGTGTGCGCGTCGAACAGCATCTCATGACCCTGGCTGGGGTAGGCCACCAGCCAGAAGGCCCGGCTGGCGCACAGCTTCAGGTGCGCCACTTGCACGTTGTAGAACACACCGCCGACGAGCATGGCTTCGACGCTCCAGTCGAACTGGAAGGCCTCGCCCAGCTCGAAGCTCATCGGAACGAACGCCTTGGCCGGACTGGCTGCGGACTCCACCCGCCAGCGCCGGATGTAGTCGGTGACGGCGCTGTAGCCGCCGCGATAGCCCTGGGCCTGTATCTGAGCAAACAAAGCTCGGCCGCTGCGCCGTCCCTGCTTGGGGCGATGGCTGTCGGTCGTGAGCGCTTGATGCAGGATCGGCTCGAACGCAGTTAGCTTGCCATCGAGCTTCACCCGCTCGTACTTCGGCACAACATCGCCGGGCGCCTTGAGCCACTTCTTGACCGTGTTGCGCGACAGGCCTGTGCGCTTTGCGATCTCGCTGAGAGAGAGTTGGTCGCGCAGCCTCATGCGCCTGACCTTGCCAATCATGTCCATGGTGATCACCTTGAATCCCCTGCTGAAATTCTCAGCAGGTCAGTGGAACACCCTGGTCAATATTGGATTGGCACTTTGCGGTTTAGCTGGTCAAGATTGCATCGGCACCAACA
>NZ_QAIM01000116.1:0-10401 GCF_003061035.1 Acidovorax sp. HMWF018 | reverse complement strand
TCCCACCCTGCTGATTGCCGACGGCGAGCGGGCCCTGTTCCTGGGCCCGTTGTTGCCGCAGGCGCCAGTGCTCACGCGGTTGTTGACCAGCCTGCAGGCGGCAGCGCCCGGCAGTGCCGGGGCGGGGGGCGAGGCCCAGAGCGTTTTCGAGCGGGTGCGCGCAGCACGCCGCGCCTAGCGGGCGGGCTTGCGGGCTGGCAGCGGTGGCTACCGTACCATCGCCCACATCTTGAATGCTCTTTTTTTGATAGCTGACGGCGCATGATCCACTAGCGCTACAGCCACTTTCTACTCGAAATCTGTGTCCACACCCCCTCCACCCTGGTTCCCGCTCAACTCGCTGCAGGCCCAGTGCGACAAGGGCACCTGGGAGCGGGGCATGGAGCTGTACCGCCAGGCAGATGTGGTGCGCGTGGGGCTCCAGCAACAGGCCGAGGGCCGCTGGGCCTTGGCGGGTGAAGTGCAGGGCAGCTCGTCCGACCCGTACGAAGTGTCTGTGCAACTGGTGCTTGCGCCCAATGGCCAGGTCAAGCAATGGTCGGGCGATTGCAGTTGCCCCGTGGGGGCAGATTGCAAGCACGCCGTGGCCCTGACCCTGGAGGCCGCGCACCGCGACCCGGCGCAGGGCCCGTCGTCCACGCGGGCTGCCGATGCGCTCAAGACCATGCAGGAGCGCAAAGAGGCCCTGGCGCGCGCCGAGGCCGAGGCGCGGCTGGTGCACTGGCTGCAGGAGTGGGACCGCGCTCTGGGCGGTGCTGTGCCGCAGGAGCCGGTCGCACGGCCGGGGCGGCCCGAGTGTTATCTCTATCTTGTCTCTACCGTAGGGCGGGCGCGCACCAGCGTGCCGCAGTTGCAGCTGGAGGCCGTGGTGTCGTACCCCAAGCTCACCGGGGGGTGGGCCAAGCCGCAACAGATCCGCACCCAGCCCGCGCCCGGCCAGGCGGTGTACGACCGCGCCAGCGATGTCGACCGCCAGGTGCTGCAGCTGCTGCGTGCCATGCCCCGCAGCGTGGGGTACTACTCGGCCTACAGCGTCGCGCCCATTGGGGTGCTGGAGGGTGCGGTGGGCTTGCTGGCGCTGGAGCAGGCTGCGGCCACAGGCCGCCTGTTTGTGGATGCGGGTGGGTCCACCGTGGGTGAGCCTTTGCGATGGGGCGATCCGCTGCCCATCGCGTGGGCATGGCAGGCGTCCACGCCGGCGCAAGGCGGCGAGGCCGTCTGGGGCCTGCGGGCCAGTCTGCCAGGCGACACCGCCGTCCTGTGCGACAACCATCCGCCCTTGTACCTGGACGCCGTCCAGGGCGTCTGCGGTCCGGTGCACGCCGAGGGCCTGAGCCCGGCCCAGGTGGCCATGCTGCTCAAGGCCCCCGCGCTCAGTGCTGCGGCGCTGCAAAAACACCATGCCGAGGTGGTGCGCCGCATTGGCGGGGTGTTGCCGTTGCCGCCGGCGCTGGGTCCGCTCACGCAGGTGCGGGGGGTGAAACCCGTGGCGCGCCTGCATCTGGCTCCGTCATCTCCGAACCAGGTGGCTGAAATGGGGCTTATCACCGCGCACTTGCGTTTTGACTACCAGGGCTATGTGGGCTGGTGGGCAGGGCAGGAGCTGGCGGTGCTGGTGCCCGGTGCCGACGGCGGCCAGGTGCTGCTGCAGCGCGATGCGGTGGCTGAACGCCATGCCATCGAGCGTCTGCAGGGTCTGGGCCTCCTGGCCACCGACGACGGCCTGTTCGGCATCCCTGGCGAGTGTGCGCAGGATGACTGGATGCATTGGGCAGACAACGGCTTTGCAGGGCTGCGCGACGCGGGTTTTGATGTGACGCTGGACGCGGCGCTGCATGGCTGGGTGCAACACGCCGACCGACTGGATGTGGCGCTGCAGCCTGAGGAGGATGACGCGACCACATCGCCCTGGTTTGCGCTGTCGCTGGGCATGGAGATCAATGGTGTGCGCCACAACATCCTGCCCTGGCTGCCCGATCTGATTGCCGCTGCGGCGGCCCAGCCGCTGGACCCAGCGACGGGTTTGCCCCAGCTGCCGGGACATGTCTACATGCCCTCGTTGACCGGTGCCGGGTTTGTGCGCCTGCCGACAGATACCCTGCGGCCCTGGATGGCAGCGCTGCTCGATCTCGCGGGCGACCGCGCGCGTGACTTCAACGCCGACCGCCTGAAGCTCTCGCGCCTGGACGCCCTGCGCACCGGTGCTGCGCTGGGCGAGGGCGCGGTGTGGCAGGGCGCCGGTGCCTTGCGCGACATGCTGGCCCAGCTGCGGGGCGCCAGTGCCTTGCCCGAGGTGCCGCTGCCCGCCAGCGTGCGTGCCACGCTGCGGCCCTACCAGCAGCAAGGCCTAAACTGGCTGCAGTTTTTGCGGGCCCACGGCCTGGCCGGTGTGCTGGCCGACGACATGGGCCTGGGCAAGACCCTGCAGACCCTGGCGCACATCCAGGTCGAAAAGGACGCTGGGCGGCTGACGTGCCCTGCGCTGGTCATTGCGCCCGTGAGCCTGATGGGCAACTGGCAGCGCGAGGCCGCTCGCTTTTGCCCGGGTCTGCGGTGCCTGGTGCTGCATGGCGCGGATCGCCATAAAGCGGCCGATGAAGTCACCGAGCACGACCTGGTCATCGCGCCGTATTCGCTGCTGCAACGCGACCGAGACCGCTGGCTGGCGCACCAGTGGCACCTGGTGGTGCTGGACGAGGCCCAGAACATCAAGAACGCCAGCAGCCAGGCCGCACAGGTGGTCAGCGAACTGCAGGCGCGCCACCGGCTGTGCTTGTCGGGTACGCCCATGGAAAACCACCTGGGCGAGGTCTGGAGCCTGTTCCACTTCTTGATGCCGGGCTTTCTGGGCAGCCAAACGCGCTTCAAGGAGGTGTTTCGTACGCCCATCGAAAAGCAGGGCGACGGTGCGCGCATGGCCCAGTTGCGCGCCCGCATCACCCCCTTCATGCTGCGGCGGACCAAGGCGCTGGTGGCAGGGGAGCTGCCGCCCAAGGTCGAATCGGTCATGCCTGTGGAGCTGACCGGCGCGCAGGCGGACCTGTACGAAACCATCCGCCTGGGCATGGAGAAAACCGTGCGCGAAGCGCTGCAGTCCAAGGGGCTGGCGCCATCGCAGATCACCATCCTGGATGCGCTGCTCAAGCTGCGGCAGGTGTGCTGCCACCCGCAGCTGGTGCCGTTGGACGCAGCCAAGGCCGTGGAGACCTCGGCCAAGCTGGACCATTTGATGACGCTGCTGCCCGAAATGTTGGCCGAGGGGCGGCGCATTTTGCTGTTCTCGCAGTTCACCAGCATGCTCAGGCTGATCGAGACCGAGCTGAAAAAGCGCGACCTGCCCTGGGTCAAGCTCACGGGGCAGAGCCAAAGGCGCGACGCGATCATCGAGCAGTTCACCAGCGGGCAGGTGCCTTTGTTTCTCATCAGCCTCAAGGCGGGCGGGGTGGGGCTGAACCTGCCGCAGGCCGACACGGTGATCCATTTCGACCCTTGGTGGAACCCGGCGGTGGAAAACCAGGCCACCGACCGTGCGCACCGCATGGGTCAGACGCAAAGCGTGTGGGTGATCAAGCTGGTGGCGCAGGGGACGATCGAGGAGCGCATCCTGGCCCTGCAGGAGCGCAAGGCGCAGCTGGCGGGCAGCCTGTACAGCGGAGCTGCTGCCCGCAAGGAGCCGCTCTTCACCGAAAGCGATCTGGCAGAACTGCTGCAGCCGCTATCACTGTCATAGCTGCTGGTGCAGCTTGGACAAGCGTGTCGTGCCATTGAGGCGGGGCACCGCCCGGAAAGCCGCATGGACACTGGCTTGGGCGTCCTGCCTGAGCGTGTTGACAACAGTTTTCCCTGCCGCCGCCTTTGCAAATCAACACTTTGCGCGCTACAATACGAATCTCACGACCAAACGGGCGGGTACCAACCGCCCGTTTTTTTTGGTCGAACGCTTTTGGAGCTCGAAGCTGTCGGGGAAGAGTCTCCGGGGGTTATCGGGTTTTTTGTTTTGGATTTGCGCAAATGAGGGGCACAAACAGTGCTCCCAGTGGGCGGGCTGGTGGCCTGGCCCCGATGGGCGCAAGTTGTGTGGTTTATCCGGGATTGAACTGAACACGTGGCATTGCAGCAAGTCGTTGAACAAATTGTGACGGGACTGGGATATGACCTGGTGGAGATCGAGCGCTCTGCCGGCGGCCTGTTGCGCGTCACCATCGACTTGCCTTGGGTGCAGCCGGCCGCTGATGCGCCCCAGCCTGTGATCGAGCAGTTCGTGACGGTCGAGGATTGCGAGAAGGTCACCCGCCAGCTGCAGTTTGCGCTGGAGGTCGATGGCGTCGAGTACAAGCGCCTCGAAGTGTCATCCCCTGGTATCGACCGGCCCTTGCGCCACGAGCAAGACTTCGTGCGCTTTGAAGGCTCTGTCATCGACATCACCCTGAAGGCGCCCATCGGCGCCGCAGCAGCGGGAGGCCAGGTCAACGCCACCCGCAAGAAATTTCGCGGCACGCTGGAGCGGGCCGAGGCCGGAGGCTGGCAGATCGTCTGGAGCGACGAGCCGCCGGTCAAGCCAGGACAAAGAGTCAGCAAGAAACGCGTGCCCGCCCCGTTGCAGGCGATGGGTTTCACCTTGGACGAATGCCGGGATGTGCGCCTTGCGCCCATCGTGGACTTCAAGGGACGCGCAGGCAAGGCCGGGGCTGCACCTGCCTGATTTGCTGCTGAAAATTGTGGGGTGGGTGGCTGCAGTGCGTTGCCTTGCCCTCGGGTGATTGAAAACAGGAGAGTCGTCGCATGAATCGCGAATTGTTGATGTTGGTTGAGGCCATTTCGCGCGAAAAGAACGTGGAGCGTGATGTGGTCTTGGGCGCCGTGGAGTCGGCCCTGGCCCAGGCTACCAAGAAGCTGTACCAGGGCGAGGTGGACATTCGCGTGTCCGTGGATCGCGACAGCGGCAACTACGAGACTTTCCGTCGCTGGCTGGTGGTGCCCGACGATGCGGGCCTGCAAAACCCCGAAGCCGAAGAGCTGCTGATGGATGCGAAGGATCGCATCCCAGACATCGAAGTCGGCGAGTACATCGAAGAGGGTGTCGAGTCGGTGCCCATCGGTCGCATCGGCGCCATGGCTGCCAAGCAGGTCATCCTGCAGAAGATCCGCGACGCTGAGCGCGAAATGTTGCTCAACGACTTCATGTCGCGCGGCGAGAAGATCTTCACCGGCACCGTCAAGCGCATGGACAAGGGCGACATCATTGTCGAGTCCGGCCGCGTGGAAGGCCGTCTGCGCCGCAGCGAAATGATCCCCAAGGAAAACCTGCGCAGCGGCGACCGCGTGCGGGCCATGATCATGGAAGTGGACCTGACGCTGCGCGGCGCTCCCATCATCCTGTCGCGTTCGGCGCCTGAGTTCATGATCGAACTCTTCCGCCAGGAAGTACCCGAGATCGAGCAAGGCCTGCTGGAGATCAAATCCTGCGCCCGTGACCCCGGCTCGCGTGCCAAGATCGCCGTCCTGTCCCATGACAAGCGCGTGGACCCCATCGGCACCTGCGTCGGCGTGCGTGGCACCCGTGTGAACGCGGTGACCAACGAGCTTGCTGGCGAACGCGTGGACATCGTGCTGTGGTCCGAAGACCCCGCACAGTTCGTGATTGGCGCACTGGCTCCGGCCAACGTGTCCTCCATCGTGGTCGATGAAGAAAAGCACGCCATGGATGTGGTCGTGGACGAGGAAAACCTCGCCATCGCCATCGGCCGTGGTGGTCAGAATGTGCGCCTGGCGTCCGACCTGACCGGCTGGAAGATCAACATCATGGACGCCGCCGAAAGCGCGCAAAAGCAGGCCAACGAGACCGATACGGCCCGCAAGCTGTTCATGGAAAAGCTCGATGTGGACGAGGAAATCGCCGACATCCTGATCTCCGAAGGCTTCAACAGCCTCGAAGAAGTGGCCTACGTTCCCCTGCAGGAAATGCTGGAGATCGAAAGCTTCGATGAAGACACCGTCAACGAGCTGCGGGCCCGTGCCAAGGACGCGCTGCTCACCATGGAAATTGCCCGTGAGGAAAGCGTGGAAGAGGTCTCCCAGGACCTGCGCGACCTCGAAGGCCTCACCCCTGAGCTGATTGCCAAATTGGCCGAAGGCGGTGTGCACACACGTGACGACCTGGCCGATCTGGCCATTGATGAACTGACCGACCTGACCGGACAGTCTGAAGAGGAAGCCAAAGCCTTGATCATGAAGGCGCGCGAACACTGGTTCGCGGGGCAAGAGTAAAGGTCAGGGAGGCACGAACCACATATGTCCAGTAACACTGTCGCCGAGTTCGCTACCGAACTCAAAAAATCGCCTGAAACCCTGCTCGACCAGCTCAAGGCTGCCGGCGTGGGCAAGGCTGCTCCCTCTGACGCGTTGACCGAGTCGGACAAGCAAAAGCTGCTTGCTTACCTGCAGGCCAGCCACGGCACGGCCTCGGCCGATCGCAAGAAGATCACGCTGGTCAAGAAGTCCACCAGCGAAATCAAGCAGGCGGACGCTACGGGCAAGGCCCGTACCATCCAGGTGGAAGTGCGCAAGAAGCGCACGTTCATTCAGCGCGACGAAGGTGCAGAGGCTGCTGCAGAGTCGCACGCACCCGCGGCGGTGGAAGAACCCGCTGTGTCGAGTGAAGACCTTGAGCTGTCCCGCCGCGAGGAAGAAGCCCGCCGCCAGGCCGAGCTGATCCGCCGCCAGGAGGCGGAGTTGGCTGAAAAACGTGCCGAGCGCGAAGCCCGCGAAAAGCGCGAGCGCGAAGCCGAAGAGCGTGCTGCCGCCTACGCGGCTCAGGAAGCTGAGAAGAAGGCCCAGGCTTCTGCCGTCAAGCAGGAAGCCACCCGCGAGCAGGCTGCCGAAGCCGCTGCGCGCACGGCAGCACAGAACGAAGCCCGCGAAAAGGCTGCTGCCGAATCCAAGGCCCGCTCTGACGAAGAAGCCGCCCGTGCGGCCGACCTGGATGCACGTCGCCGCAAGGCCGAGGCAGAAGCTGCGGCCATTCGCTCCATGATGGCCACGCCCAAGAAGGCGGTCATGGTCGCCAAGAAGCCCGAGGAACCCAAGCCGGCGGCCAAGCCTGCTGCCGTGGGCGACGCCAAGAAGGGCACGCTGCACAAGCCGGCAGTCGGTACTGGCGTGGCGCGCACCGGTGCTCCCGCTGCTGCTGGAGCGGGCGCGGGTGCGCCTGGTGCTGGCAAGGAAGTGAAGTCAGCCAAGCTGTCCTCCAGCTGGGCCAATGACACGGCCAAGAAAAAAGAAATCAAGACCCGCGGCGACAGCAGCGGCGGTGTCGGTCGCAACAACTGGCGTGGTGGCCCGCGTGGCCGCCGTGGCGACAACCGCGACCACCGTGATGATCACCAGCAGGCCGCACCGGTCGAAGCACGCATCATCGAAGTGCATGTGCCCGAGACCATTACCGTGGCTGAACTGGCGCACAAGATGTCCATCAAGGCCAACGAGGTCATCAAGGCGCTGATGAAGATGGGCCAGATGGTCACCATCAACCAGCCGCTGGACCAGGACACGGCCATGATCGTGGTGGAAGAGTTGGGCCACAAGGCCGTCGTGGCTGCGCTGGACGACCCGGAAGCCTTCACCGACGAAGATGCAGGCCAGCAAAACGCAGAACTGCTGCCGCGCGCTCCGGTCGTGACCGTGATGGGTCACGTGGACCATGGCAAGACCTCGCTGCTGGATTACATCCGCCGCGCCAAGGTGGCTGCGGGTGAAGCCGGTGGCATTACCCAGCACATTGGTGCCTACCACGTGGAAACGCCACGCGGCATGGTGTCGTTCCTCGACACCCCGGGTCACGAGGCTTTCACGGCCATGCGTGCCCGTGGTGCCCAGGCCACCGACATCGTGATTCTGGTGGTGGCCGCCGACGACGGCGTCATGCCCCAGACCAAGGAAGCCATCAAGCACGCCAAGGCGGCGGGTGTTCCGATCGTGGTGGCCATCACCAAGGCTGACAAGCCTGATGCCAACCCCGACCGCGTCAAGCAGGAGCTGGTGGTCGAAGAGGTGGTGCCTGAAGAATACGGTGGCGATTCGCCCTTTGTGCCCGTGTCCTCCAAGACCGGCATGGGCATCGACACCCTGCTGGAGCAAGTGCTGCTGCAGGCCGAAGTGCTGGAACTCAAGGCGCCGGTGGATTCGCTGGCCAAGGGTCTCGTGATCGAAGCCCAGCTGGACAAGGGCCGCGGTCCTGTGGCCACGGTGCTGGTGCAGTCCGGTACGCTGAAGGTGGGCGATGTGGTGCTGGCTGGCCAGACCTATGGCCGCGTGCGCGCCATGCTGGACGAAAACGGCAAGGTCGCCAAGACGGCTGGTCCATCGATTCCTGTCGAAATCCAGGGTCTGACGGAAGTGCCGCAGGCGGGTGACGAATTCATGGTGTTGACGGACGAGCGCCGTGCCCGTGAGATCGCGACGTACCGTGCAGGCAAGTTCCGCAACACCAAGCTGGCCAAGCAGCAAGCTGCCAAGCTGGAAAACATGTTCGCCGACATGACGGCGGGTGAGGTCAAGACCCTGCCCATCATCGTCAAGGCCGACGTGCAAGGCTCGCAGGAAGCGCTGGCCCAGTCGCTGCTCAAGCTCTCGACCGACGAGGTCAAGGTGCAACTGGTGTACGCCGCTGTGGGCGCCATCAGCGAGTCCGACATCAACCTGGCGATCGCCTCCAAGGCCATCGTGATCGGCTTCAACGTGCGTGCCGATGCCGGTGCGCGCAAGCTGGCCGAAGGCAATGGCGTGGACCTGCATTACTACAGCATCATTTACGACGCTGTGGACGAGTTGCGTGTGGCGATGTCTGGCATGCTGGCTCCCGAGCAGCGCGAAGAAGTCATTGGTACGGCCGAGATCCGCACTGTGTTCGTGGCCTCCAAGATCGGTACTGTGGCGGGTTCGTACATCACGTCCGGCATGGTCCATCGCAACGCCAAGTTCCGTCTGCTGCGCGACAACGTGGTGGTCTACACCGGCGAAGTTGACTCGATCAAGCGCCTCAAGGACGATGTCAAGGATGTCAAGGAAGGCTTTGAGTGCGGTATCAAGCTCAAGAACTACAACGACATCAAGGAAGGCGATCAACTCGAGTTCTTTGACATCAAGGAAATCGCCCGGACGCTGTAAAGCCTCGGTGACGACGATATGGCTGCGAAGAAATCTTCCACCCCTAACCGCGCCTTCAAGGTGGCCGACCAGATCCAGCGTGATCTGACGGAGCTGATCGCGCGCGAGTTGAAAGACCCGCGCGTGGGCATGGTGACGCTGCAGGGCGTGGAGGTGACTCCCGACTACGCACATGCCAAGGTGTTCTTCAGCCTGTTGACGGGCGACCCTGTGGAAACGCAGGCGGCGCTCAACCAGGCGGCTGGATTCCTGCGCAATGGCTTGTTCAAGCGCCTGCACATCCACACCGTGCCTACGCTGCACTTCGTGTTCGACCGCACCTCCGAGCGTGCGGCCGACATGAACGCCTTGATCGCCAAGGCGGTGTCTTCGCGCGCCCAAGAGGATTAGTCCATGCACGCGCCACGCACGAGGGTGCAGCGGCGCCCTGTGCATGGGGTGTTGCTGCTCGACAAACCGCTCGGCCTTTCGAGCAATGACGCCTTGCAAAAGGCGAAATGGCTGCTGCGCGCCGAGAAAGCGGGCCATACGGGCACGCTGGATCCGCTCGCCACGGGCGTGTTGCCGCTGTGTTTCGGCGCCGCCACCAAGTTCAGCCAGCTGCAGCTGGATGCCGCAAAGACCTACGAGGCGATTGCGCTGCTCGGCGCCACCACGACCACCGGCGATGCCGAGGGGGACGTGGTGCAACGCTGCGACGTAGATGCTGCCCAACTCACGCCAGAGCGCCTGGCGGCTGTGCAGCAACAGTTCACGGGTCCCATCCGCCAGGTGCCGCCGATGCACAGCGCGCTCAAGAAGGACGGCAAGGCGCTGTACGAATATGCACGCGCCGGTGTCACGGTGGAGCGCGAAGCACGGGACGTGATCATCCATGCCCTCAAGCTGACGCTGGTGCAGACAGATCAAGCGCAGATAGCTATTAAAATGATAGTGACCTGCAGCAAGGGCACCTACATCCGTACGTTGGGTGAAGACATTGGTGCGGCGTTGGGCTGCGGGGCTCACCTGACCTTCTTGCGCCGCATCGACACTGGGGGCATTGGTGTGGAGCGCTGTGTCACGCTGGCCCAGCTGGAGGCCATGCCCGAGGCAGAACGCCTGGCCAGTCTGGAAGCGCCCGAGTCACTGCTGGCACAACACATGCGTGTCACGCTGGACGGTGAGAATGCAGCCCGATTCCTGTCGGGCGTGCGTCGCCGTGGCAACTGGCCCGATGCCAGTGCCGTGGCGGTG
>NZ_QAIM01000115.1:0-3904 GCF_003061035.1 Acidovorax sp. HMWF018 | reverse complement strand
CCCCAACGGCCTTGGCCTGTGCGTTGCATCGCGCAGCCTTCGGCGATTCCGACGTGGTGTTGTCAAACGCGAAATCGAGCGCGGCGGCACGTGGCATTCGCTGCGCGTCTTTGGCCCTGGTGTCGTGCCACCTTGCGGAAGCCGTTGGTGCGGCCGCCAGGATCCAGGGGTGCGACGTCATCGTGATGGCGTCGCAACGGTGCCCTGTTGCCCAGGAATGGAGTCTCCAGTCCCGCGCGGAGCAGGTTCTTCGGGACGCGTCGGCTGCGCTGCTCTTCACGGGCGTTCGATCCAGTGATGCTCCCATTGCACAGGATCGAGCCGTCGCCGCCATACTGCGCTCGCATCGTGCGCTTGCCATTGGCATGCTTGGGTTGCTGGCACCGGTTGACGCCGACGGTGCCGATCGGTCGAGCGTTGATTTCGAGGCAATCCGGTTATGCGTGCAGCAATTCCCGCGCTACCTCCTGTGCGTCAATGGAGAGCTGTATTTGCATGGGGTGCTGCGGAAGCGCAAGCCGGAACTCGCCGAGGTTCTGTCCTGTCTGGAAGAGCGGCTTAGCCGCGAACGTGGACTGGCTTTGAAACTCATGGAGATCGTCGATACGGCATCCCTCGGAGGCAAGACGGCGTTGGCACAGCTGCAATCGCTCGCGAGCACCGTCCGCGGGGGCATGCGGGGCGAGGATGAAGTGGAGCGGATCTTGTTGGTGGCACGGCGGTATCTGCTGGACTCTGACTGGGATGAAGTCGTCGGTGCTATCGGCCCGGACGACGATCTTGGGGGCGCGGATCTGGAGACGAGCGTGCAACCGAACGTTTCGCCGCATGGTGAAACTTGTCGTCCGTTGTACGTGGATGCAGATCAGTTCGGCCGCGGCCTTCCTCGCATGGAAGACAACCTTGTGCCGATTGAATTCTATGAAGCCTCTGGCTACTACCAGGAAGAGACCATCGGCTACCTGATGCGCCGCGTCACAGCGTCGATAGTGCGGAACACCGACATACGCCTCCATCAGCACGGGCTGACCAGCACTCAATGGGGGCCGCTGGTGAAGATCAAGGCGCGCCAACGGCCAACGGTGGCGGAACTCGCTCAAGATCTCGAAATGGACGCGGGCGGCGTGACGCGGGCTCTTGATCGACTCGAGAAGAAGGGCCTCTGCAAGCGTGTGAGAAGTGTCGAGGATCGGCGCGTTATCCATGTCCAGCTCACGGAGGCCGGGGAGAGCACCGTTGCCGAGGTGCCAGCCATTCTGGCCGCGGTGCAGAACGCTCATTTGGCAGACTTCTCGCGCCATGAATGGCGGATCTTGGTGGGCTACCTTAGGCGGATGCTGCAGAACGGCAAGGCGATGCAAAGCGCGGATGCGTTGGTCGGCTGAATGCGAGAGAACCACGGGCTTTGTGCGGCCTGTCCACTGCGTGCAGTTGGCATGCTGGCCGCGGCCTGGCGGAGCGGTGGCCTATCAATGAGGCGATGGGATGGGTTCGTCCTTCACCATGGCAAAGTTCTGTGCCATCAATGCCGAAAACCTGCTGATTCCGTTACGAATTCGGCTGGCCTGTAGCGGAACGATGGCCCAGCATGCGTGCGTGGCATTGTCCTCAGAAGGGGGAGGCAGCATGCAGGAGCAGATTTTCTTCGATGGTCCAGGAAGAAATGGTTTGCAACCAGGTGCGGCGGCAACGAGTGGCGACGGCGGCCTGCCGGTGTTCCCTGTGCAGCACTTCTCAATCCACGGCCGTGTGTTTGCAGCCACGGATCCGGGCCTCCAGTTGGCGCTTGCGTCGATCCATGACGACGCTGAGCGGCCGCGTTGCCTGTGTGTCGCCGGTGGTGTGGAGATGTATGTGGCCCGCCATCGCAAGTACGTGGTCAAACGCATGCCCGAAACCGGTAAGGACCATCACCCCTCCTGCCCCTCCTATGAACCCGACGCGGCGCTTTCCGGGCTGGGCGAACTCGTGGGAGAAGCCGTGCTGGAGCCTGAGCCAGGTCGAGTGGAACTGCGCGTGGACTTTCCATGGACCAGGACCCAGGGCCACGCCCTGCCAAGGGGCGAGTCCTTGGCGCCGGCAGAGATCACGGTTCCGAGACGGCGCATGTCGCTTCGCGCCGTGATGCATTTTCTTTTCGAGCGTGCCGGCTTCAACCGGTGGACGCCCGCCATGGCCGGAAAGCGCAACCAGGGTGTCCTGTGCAAGTACCTGCTCGCTGCGGCGGCCGACATCGATGTCAAGGGCATCCCACTGGCCGAGCGTCTCTATGTCCCCGAGCCATTCCAGGAATCCACCAAAGCTGATACCGCCCAGCGCCGACGGGAAAAGCTGGCCATCCTGCAGCCCCACGATGGGCATGCGCCATTGGCGTTGGTGATCGGCGAGTTCAAGGCCTGCGATCGTGCGGATCACGCCTGCCGGATCTGGATCCGCCACATGCCCGATGCGCCGTTGCTGATGCCCACCAAGAGTTGGGAGCGCCTGGCGCGTGTTCACGCTTCCTTGCTGGAGGCGCGCGACGCCGACACCGGACGTCGGATCCGGCTCATGATCGCGGCGTTGATACGCGCCCGCCGTGAATTGACCTACGAGATCGATTCGGCCAGCCTGATGCTGGCAAGCGATCAATGGATACCGCTGGAGGGCGTCCACGAGTGCCCTTTGATCGATGCGCTTGTCGGACAGGAAAGGCGCTTTCTCAAGCCGCTGCGCTACGACGCGCCGCAGGGTGGAGTCTTTCCAAATGCGCTGTTGCTGGACGGCGGTGCCACGCCCATTCCACTGCACATTGTGAGTGCGTTTGCCGGGGCCAAGGAGCGTACCGCCAAGGAGAAGGCCGTCGCCAACGGTGAATGCTGGGCGTGGCGGACTGAGCAGCCCATGCCCGCGCTGCCATCACCGGCGGCTTAGTTCGCTTGCCTTTTGTGCTCCCGGCAGCGCATGACCGGACGGGGCAGTCGGCTGGAAGCCTTGCTGCCGGGGGTTGAACACTTGGCATCACGCGAGAGCATGAAGCGTCGCAACCCCGACGTTTCATGAAGGAGCGCCACATGGCAAACGCTGTCGTTTCGGTGCAGGGCGGGCCGGTCGCCTTGCACACCCTGCTGGGCCAGGCCCCGGCACGCATCCCCACCGGGGGAAAGATCCGCCCCGGCATCATGGTCCTGACCCGCAAGGCCGCCGAGCATCCAGAGGCCAAGGCCATCTACAGGCAGGGCGTGGACGAGGGCCGGTCCTTCGAGGAGATCGAACGGCGGCTGGCGCAGGCGATACCGCAGCTCAAATCCCCGCTGGTGCCGCGCAACGTGCCCTGGTTCACGGTGCGAGCGTCGGACTTCGCGAACCCGGAGACCGCCCGGGAGATCCTCGATGCCTACGGCGAAGACCGAGGCCAGGGCCACCGTCTCTACCGCTTTCCCGTCGTCTTCCCCGCCGACCACTGGCAGACCGTGATGCCGCACGAGCTGGCGGCCTGGGGTACCCATGAGAAGCGGTTCTGGTCGCAGTACTCGCCCGATGGCCTGGTGCGCCACTGCATGCGCCATGCACCGGTCCCGGTGGACGACACGGGGCGGCGCGCGATCCGTATCTTTGGCGGGCGCAAGACCGTGCTGCGCGAAGAAAACGGCGGCCTCTGCGATCCGGAATCCTGCCCCGAGTACCAGGCGCGCCAGTGCAATCTCACGGGCCGGTTCCTGTTCTTCATTCCCGGCATCCGTTCCATTAGCGCGCTGGAGCTTCCCACCACGAGCTTCTATGCGATGAGCGCGGCCATCCAGCGCTTCCAGGCCATGGCCATGATGCGCGGCGGACGCATCTCCGGCTTCCTGGGACGTGATCGCGCGACGTTCTTCCTCACGAAGGTGCTCAGGGATGTGCCGCACATCGACGAACAGGGGCG
>NZ_QAIM01000642.1:0-3918 GCF_003061035.1 Acidovorax sp. HMWF018 | reverse complement strand
TGGCACGCTGGCTGTAGTACTCGGCCATCAGCGCGTTGGGCATGTGGCCAGCGTCGGCACGGGCGCGTGTCAGTGGTGCCAGAAGGATGCGGTTGGCCAGGGTGAGAGAACCTACTTGAAGTGGATTGAATAGCATGCGAATGAAAATCCAGGTTACTGGTTACTGAACAGAAAGCAGTGCTGAAGGTAACAGTTTCGCGATACTCAGACGTTCGAAAGGTCACTGAAGACGGCTTTGGCACGGCTGGTGCTTTTGCACCCAACGCACGATGTAGTGGGCACGGGTTGGGAAGGCTTTGCTACCGACAGTTTCGCGGCGGTCTCCAGCCGTACATGCGCCAAGCGCCTCTGGTCATCCACCGCGTCGCAACTCCCTGACACCCCGGCCCAGCTTGCGGCGCAACAGGGCCCGCAGGGTCACCCCATCCGAGTACCCGACCTGTGCGGCGACCTGGTCGACGCTGGCGTTCCCGGTGCGCAAGAGATGGACGGCATGCTCCACGCGCAGGTCCTGGAAATACGACAGCGGTGTCTTTCCCAAAACGCTTTGCAGCCGCCGCGCCAAGGTGCGCTCGCTTGTGCCCGCGGCGCTGGCCGCCTCGGCCAGCGAGAAACCTTGCGCGAGCCGACGTCTGGCCCAGCACTCGAAGCGCTCGACCATCGGGTCGGCATGCGCAAGGTGGTCGGGAATCACGAATTCGGCTTGCGAACTGCGTGTCTCGACCAGCAGATAGCGTGCCACCAGGGCCGCCAGCGCCGGACTGCGCCCTCGGATGATGCGCAAGGCCAAGTCGACGTGGGCCAAAGCGGCACCCGCGGTGGTGAAGCGTGTCGAATTCACGATCATGCGTGACTCGTCCAGCGTGACGTTCGGATAGCGCTGCCGAAACATCGGCCCCAGCCACCATGACGTCGTCGCACGATGCCCATCAAGCAGGCCACTCTCTGCAAGCAAGAAACTACCGGAGCAAGCGGCACCAAGGTGCGCGCCAGCGGTGGACCACTGCTGGAGCGCCGCGACCGCATCGGGCACATCGGGGCGTGTGAGCCGAGCCGAGAGCGTGTCAGGCATCTTGTCGCCAAACGCGGGCACGAGCACGACGTCTGGTTCGGGCACATCATGCGCAGTGACCACGGGGACCGTCAAGCCTTGCGCCGTTCGGATGCGACGCCGCACACCCACCAGCGTGAGCTCTATGCGAGAGGGGGCCTGTGGCAGCGAGCCCGCCATCGCATTGGCCAAGCCCACTGTGTCAGTGAGCGCCGCAAGTCCCAGATCAAACACGCCATCACAAACAAGGAGGTGGAGTTTCATGGCAACAATGATATCAATGTTGTCATTATTGCCACTGGAGATGTCTGTCATGAAGACTTAGACTGCAGTCTCGTCGATCCCTTCACCTACTTTTCCATTTACCCAAAGGAATACAGCATGACCAAGCTCGCCCTGTTTGTTCGCCTCGAAGCCAAACCCGGCCAGGAGGCTGCGCTTGCCGACTTCCTGGCCAGCGCACTGCCGCTCGCCAACGCCGAGTCCGGCACCACGGCCTGGTTCGCATTGAAGTTTGGCCCTTCGACATTCGGTGTGTTCGATGCCTTCGCCGATGAGGCAGGTCGCCAGGCACATCTGAACGGCCAGATCGCCGCGGCCTTGATGGCCAACGCCGCGACCTTGCTGAGTTCTCCGCCCAATATCGAGAAGGTCGAACTGCTTGCAGCCAAACTGCCTGCATGACAACCCGGCCTTGACCCCATCAGGTCACGCTGCAGGATGGGCGTCACACGGCCCTGTGCGGCGCTACCCCTCGACTGACCCGTTGGGATCAAGGCATCTGCCCAGGCTGCTCGTGGCGAATGACTCAGCCCGGCGTTCATAGCCACTAAAAAATCCATGGCAGCGTCAAACACCTGATCGGCGTCTGACGCTGCATGGGGCGAAACACGAACAATGAGGTCAGCGCCGCGCTGTTGCCGCAGGAACTGGGCTTTGGCAGCGGCATGACCTGCTGGCGGCGACTGCGCGATTCGCACGCAGCAGGTGTGTGGCACGATTTTCACCTGACGGAAGCTGCTCGATGCACTGCGCAGGTCGAGAAGCTGGATTTCATCCGATTCAGCATGGTCGGAGCCAGCGTACTCAGCCCCACCCGGAGGGCCGCGCACCGACCCCAAACCGACGGATCGGGTCAAGCTGGGCAGCAAGCGTCACATCATCACGGAAACCCGAGGTATCGCCGTGATGCTCTGCGTCACCCGGTCAACAGGCATGATTCGGTGGCCTTCGAGGAACTGGTCAACACCCCGCCGGCGGTAGGCTGCCAGCGGGCAGGCCCTGGAAACTGCCTGCGGTCACCGGGTACAGCTTTCTCATCTGGTGAATCCAGTCGTACCCCGCAGTGTGTCCTGCGCGAAGTACGCCGCGGCTTTTTTGCGATGTCGCGCTCCATGCGAACGCGAGCATTATTTTCACGCAACCGGGCTATCTTTATCTGCTCGGGCGAGACCTGGATGCTCTTGTCCCTACAGCCCGCACCGACCAATTCTCCCTTGGCTGACACACGTACCCAGTAGTTGCCCAGGCTCGCTTTAGGAATGCCCAGTACCTTGGCCACCACCACAATCGCATGACCGGAGCGGACATGCCGAACGGCCGCGTGATTGAACTCTCTCGTGTACTGCGCACGCACCTGCCGCGCATACTCCTGGTAGAGCTCCATCAGGCTCTGGAAAATTAATCGCCATCGTAAATGGCCCTCACCGTTCCATGGGTCCGCACGCCAGCGCTCCGACCAGAGTTTTGCTGCATTGCAGGCCTCAGTAACTTCCCGCCACTTTCCAAGGGATAGAACTCCGGGTATTGTTTCAGCTGCAGGAGTTCGAGCTTGTCCTCTGCGATAAAGATTTTTCAAGGCCGCTTCGGGCGGGTCGCCCTTCTTGACATGGACGCCCCGCTGGTCGCGCACGCCCATCATCATTGCCATATTCTCATCAAGGCAGGAGGGGCTGACAGCGCCTTTATTGTCCGGGGGGAACGTGCGCCTATCACGGACGAGTTGGCTGTCCTGGTCAACGCTTGGGAGCCACACGCTTACGAGCATGTCGCGCCGACCGATGCGCACACGCTGATACTGGCGCTCTACATCGAGCCAGGGTGGCTCGCAGATCTGCAGCGCTCACTTGCTCTTTCAGCCCATCCACGATTTTTTCCGCAGCGCTGCGTGGGCTTGAGTCCCGCAACCCGCAAGATGGTGGAGGAGTTCGTCCTGGAGCTTTGGTGGGACGACGAGGTTTCGCCTTCTCGCCTCGAAGACCTTTTGTTCAACCTCATCATTGCCGTGGTGGAGAGCTATACCGGTTGGCGTGACCTCTCCACCTTGCTGAAGAGTCGGCCGCCCGTCGCCATGGACCCGCGCGTACGCCGGGCGATTGCACTCATGCATCAGGACGTTGCGCGAGAGCTTGATGTGGACATGCTGGCGGCTTCCACAGGCCTGTCGCGGGCGCACTTTTTCACGCTCTTTCAGCGTAATACACAAGTCACCCCTCTGGTCTACGCCAACGTCTTGCGCTTTGAAGCAGCAATTCAACGACTGACAAAGACGCAGGATGCCGTTGGTGACGTGTCTCACGAGTTGGGCTTTTCTGCACCCAGCCATTTTTCACGCTTCTTCCGCTCCCACCTGGGCATCACGCCTACCGACTACCGTCGCAAAGTGAACCTTTTCGAGCCCCCCTCCGACCCGCGCGTGGAAGAAATTTAGGTTCTATCGAAAAGTCACCAGACTATTTGGATAGTTACCCGACTGGCGGGTCAATGGGTGGACTCAAGCGATAACGCTGAGCCACCTTGTTTCCTGACACTGGCGCTGCAGAAAAAGCAGCTGCCAGACAGCTCAGGAGACAAAATTGCACTCAGAC
>NZ_QAIM01000641.1:0-4806 GCF_003061035.1 Acidovorax sp. HMWF018 | reverse complement strand
CGACGCGCCAGCTGTGGAAGGAGGCGACCGGTCTGGACATGACGGACGGTATCGGCGCCACGGAGATGTTCCACATCTTCATTTCCTCGCCCGGCGGTGAGAGCCGGCGCGGCGCCATCGGCAAGGTGGTGCCCGGCTACATCGCCAAGGTGGTGGACGACGATGGCAATGAGCTGCCACGCGGCACCGTGGGCAAGCTCGCGGTGATCGGCCCCACGGGCTGCAAGTACCTCGACGACCCGCGCCAGGCCAAGTACGTGAAGGATGGCTGGAACTACCCCGGCGATGCGTTCACGCAAGACGCGGACGGCTACTTCTTCTACCAGGCGCGCGACGATGACATGATCATCACCGCCGGCTACAACGTGGGCGGCCCCGAGGTGGAAGACGCCCTGCTGCGCCACCCGGCCGTGGCCGAGTGCGGGGTGATCGGCGTGCCCGACGAAGAGCGCGGCATGGTGGTCAAGGCCATCTGCGTGCTCAAGCCCGGCCACACCGGCGACGCCGCCATGGTCAAGACCCTGCAGGACCACGTGAAGGCCACCATCGCCCCGTTCAAATACCCACGCGTGGTGGAGTTTGTGACAGCCCTGCCACGCACCGAAACCGGCAAGCTGCAGCGTTTCAAGCTGCGCCAGGGTGCGGCCGCATCACCCTCCGCCACATCGCCCACTTCCACAAAAAAAACATGACGATGAAAAACACCCTTTTGCAGCCCGAAGGCTGGGTCACCCCCAAAGGCTACGCCAACGGCGTGGCCGCACGCGGCACCATGGTCTTCACCGGCGGCCAGATCGGCTGGAACGCGCAGCAGCAGTTTGAGAGCGACGACTTCATCGCCCAGACCAGGCAAACCCTGCTGAATGTGCGTGCGGTGCTGGAGGCTGGTGGCGCGGGCCCCGAGCACCTGGTGAGGCTGACCTGGTATGTGACCGACCGCAACGAATACAACAGCCGCCTGAAGGAGCTGGGTGCTGTCTACCGCGAGGTGCTGGGCAAGAACTTTCCGGCCATGGCCTGCGTGCAGGTGGCGGGGCTCATGGAAGAGCGCGCGAAGATCGAGATTGAAGCAACCGCTGTAATCCCGGACTGAGCTTTCCCAGCCACCGCTGCAGCGCTTGCCCGTACAGAATGAACGCCAGCGCCGCCCCAATCAACGGCAGCGCGGCAAACACCCAGCCCGTGAGCAGCTCGCCCCCCAGCGCCACGCCCACCAGCAAAGCCACCGCAGGGTTCACAAACGAATAGCTGCCCGCCAGCGCGGCCGACGTGTTCTGCAGCAGCCACAGGTACGCATTGAGCGCCACCAAGGTGCCAAACACCAGCAGATAGACCCACGCCGCCCACGACTTGGCAGTGACCTGGCCCAGGGCGCTCAACGGCTCAAACCACAACGCCACCACCAGCCCCATGGCGCCCCCCGCAAACCACTGCGCGGCCGATGCCATGGCGGGCGCAGGTAGCGACAGCTTGCGCGATGCATACGAGCCCACACTCCAGCACAGCGGCGCACCAAAGGCCAGCAGCGCACCGAGCCAGGTGGCTGAAAAGTCGCCCTCCAGCGCCAGCAGCAGCGCACCCACCACGCCCAGCGCCAGGCCGATCCAGCTGGTGAACGGCACGCGCTCGCCGCCCCAGCGCGACCACAGCGCCAGCCACATCGGCATGGTGGTGACCACCGTGGCCATCAGGCCCGAGCCAATGCCCAGCTTTTGTGCAAAGCCCATCAGGTTCATGGCCAGAAACACCATGCAGCCGCCCACCACCGCCGAGTTGCGCCATTGCACCCACGTGGGCAATGCATGGCCTTGCCACAACGCAATCAGCAGCATCACCCCCCCTGCACACAGAAAGCGGATCGCATTCATCAGCAGCGGCGGCATGCTCTGCAGCGCAATACCAATGGCGAAATAGGTAGTGCCCCAGACGATGTAGACCAACAGCAGTGCCATGGCCACCGCCCCTTTGCGCTGTGCATGGGCTTGCGCATTGAAAATTGCCGGCATATTCTTCACCTGACCGAATAATTTATGGAAACCGCGAGGTTTTCGGAATTTTTACCAAAATCGAGCGGCTATGCAAGCAAATATTCAGACAGATGACATGGACGCCAGAATTATTTCGGCGCTAGGCGCCGATGGCCGACGTTCCTATGCCGATGTGGGGGCCGAAGTGGGACTGTCCACCGCCGCCGTGCACGAGCGCGTGAAGAAGCTTCTGGACAAGGGCGTGATTCGCCGGTTTTCGATCAGCGTGGACCCGGAACGCGTGGGGCTGAACTTCACCGCGTTTGTGGCGATCCGCAACGATGGCGGCGCGCACTGCCGCGACATTGCGCCGCGCCTGCGCGGTATCCCCCAGGTGGAGGAGTTGCACAGCGTGGCTGGCGAGCACGACTTCCTGGCCAAGATCCGCACCACGCACGCGCGCGGGCTGGAGGACGTGCTTTACCAGATCAAGGCGATTCCCGGCGTGGCGCGCACCACGAGCACCGTGGTCCTGAACACCGAATTCGAGGACCGGCCGCTGGACCTGGGCTGGGTGAATGGCGACAAGGGAGGTTGACGCGCGGGGGCTGCCTCGGCTTGGTCGCGCGGCTGTTTACGCTGCCACCGGGGCGAGTTCAGCCGCAGCGGCAATAGCCGCCGGAACTGGCGCCAGCCGCTGCACCAGCGCCATGTAGTAGCCCAGCGGGGGCGTGACCAGCCCCGGCACCTTGGCATGGTCGTCATAGCGGCGCAGGCGGATGGCCTCCTGCGCGAAGGGCTGGGCCGCAAACTGCATCGCCTCTTTGGGCGTGAAGGGCCCGCCCTGCAGCACCAGGCTGTGCTGCGATGCGGGCGACAGTGTCTCCCAGTACCCCGGCTCCATGGTGCACAGGTAGCGCTTGGCATCCACATGCAGGCGGATGGGCTCCAGCACCGCGTCGGGCAGTAGGCCCCGCAAGAACGGGATGGCCATGTACTGGTGCAGGTCGTCCTGCTCGGCCGTGTCGCCCCCCGGCGCCAGCAGGTGGCCCAGGTCGTGCAGCAGGGCCGCGACGACGGTGGCCGGGGTTTCACCCGATTTTTCGGCCCACTGTGCACACTGCAGCGCATGCTCCAGCTGGCTGACCGCCTCGCGGCCGTACTGGTTCACGCCCCGCGTGGCAAGCAGGTGGGTGATGTCTTCAAGGGTCAATGCCACGGTGTGCTCCTTGTCAGACCAGTGCCTTGCGGATGCGGGCCGACACCAGGTCGATAACACTCACCGTGACCACGATGATGAGCATGACCGCGCAGGTCTCGGCGTACTGGAAGCCCCGGATGATTTCCCACAGCACCACTCCAATGCCCCCGGCGCCCACCATGCCCACCACCGAAGCCGAACGCACGTTGGCTTCAAAGCGGTACAGCGTGTACGAGATCCACAGCGGCATGACCTGCGGGATCACGCCATAGATGATTTCGTGCAGTGCGCTCGCACCGGTGGAGCGGATGCCTTCCACGGGCTGCGGGTCAATCGCCTCCACGGCTTCGGAGAACAGCTTGGCCAGGGTGCCCGAGGTGTGGATCCACAGGGCCAGGACACCCGCAAAAGGCCCCAGGCCCACGGCCACCACAAACAGCATGGCAAACACCATTTCGTTGATGGCGCGGCACGCGTCCAGCACGCGGCGCACCGGCTGGTAGACCCACCAGGGCACGATGTTGGACGAGGCCAGCAGTGCCAGCGGCACGGCGGTGACCACCGCCAGCGCCGTGCCCCACAGCGCGATCTGCAGCGTGACCAGCATCTCCTGCACATAGATCTGCCACTGCGCAAAATTGGGCGGAAAGAACTCCGCCGCATAGCTGACCATGTTGCCCGAGTCGTTCCACAGATCGAACGGGCGCATGTCGGCGCCCTTCCAGGACGCCGCCAGCAACACCAGCAGGATGCCCCACGACAGGTACCAGGCCAGGCTGCGCTTGGGCGACGAGGTGCCGGCCAGTGTGGCCAGCGAGGGATTCAAAGCAGAGGACATGGAGACACCCGGGCCATAACAAGAAACCTACGGATTACTTCAACGACGCCAGCTGCTGGTCGATCTCGGCCAGGCGGGTCTTCTTGTCAGAATCAGCCAGCGTCGCGTCGGCCTCGATCTTGTTGCGCTTGCCGAACAGGTCCAGCTGGCGGATGGGGGTGAGCTGTGCGTTCGTTGATGGCTTGAAGCCCGAGAGCTTGGAGATCTTCATCACGATCTCCTTCTCGCGCGCATCGGTCTTGGCGTAGTTGTAGAAGAAGTCGCGGATCTTGGTCTTGGTGGCCTCGGGCAAGTCCTTGCGCATCACCAGCGGGTCCAGCGGAATCAGGGGCGAGGTCCAGACGATCTTGATGTCCTTGAACTTCTCGGGCTGGCGCTCCTTGATCTTTTCCAGGTTCTCGCTGTTGTTGGTGGCCACATCCACCTGCTTGTTGGCCACGGCCAGCGCGTTGGTCTCGTGGTTGGCACTGCGCGTGATCTTGAAGTGCGTCTTCGCGTCGATCTTGTTCTGTGCAAAGGCGTAGTAGCCGGGCACCAGGAAGCCCGAGGTGGAGTTGGGGTCGCCGTTGCCAAAGCTCAGCGACTTGCCGTTCTTGAGCACGTCATCCAGGGTGGCCAGGGGGCTGTCCTTGTGCACGATGAGGTGCGAGTGGTAGCCCTGGGTGCCGTCTGCGTTCACCATCTGCGCAAAGACTTCGCCGTTGGCGCGGTCCACGGCTTCCATGGCCGACTTGTTGCCCAGCCAGGCCACCTGCATCTTGTTGAAGCGCATGGCTTCGATGAGGCCTGCGTAGTCGGAT
>NZ_QAIM01000640.1:4751-12966 GCF_003061035.1 Acidovorax sp. HMWF018 | reverse complement strand
GCTGGCCCTGCTGGGTGGGCTGTGGGCCTACCTGGCAGGGGTGTGGTGGACGGCGCTGCCCACGCTGGTGGGCGTGGCGCTGCATTTGAACGTGGGTGCAGCCGACAGCTACTGGCGCGAGCACCGCCGCCGCGAACAGCTGCGCGCGGACTTTGCCCGCTACGTGCCTGCCGCTGTGGTCGACGCCCTGGTGGCCGACGGAGCCCAGCCGCAACTACATGGCGAGCGCCGCGTGCTGACGTTGCTGTTCTCTGACCTGGCAGGCTTCACCGCCGCCAGCGAGCACTTGCCGCCCGAGGCCGTGGCCCAGGCGCTGAATGCCTACTTCTCGCGCATGACCCACACGGTGCACCAGCACGGTGGCACGCTGGACAAGTTCATCGGCGACGCCGTCATGGCGTTCTGGAACGCACCGTTGCCTGATACCCGGCATGCGGACCGGGCTCTGGCCTGCGCACTGGCCATGCAGGCCGACATGGTGGACCTGCGGGCCCAGTGGCAGGGCACACCGTTTGCCCAGGTGCAACTGCGCATTGGCTTGCACACGGGCGAGGCGGCGGTGGGACACCTGGGGTCGCATGAGCGCTTTACGTACACCGCCGTGGGCGATGCGGTGAACACTGCCGCGCGGCTGGAGGGGGCCAACAAGGCCTTTGGTACAGGCATCCTGCTGTCGGGCGCCACGCGCGATGCGATGGAAGCGCAGCAGGCGGGTGGTGCCCCAGAGGCGATGCTGATGTGGCTGGACACCGTGGTGCTGGCCGGGCGCAGCACCGGCGTGGATGTGTACACCCCGTGCGGTGACACCACGCTGGCCTCCATCAGCCAAACGCTGCGGGGCCATTGGCAGGCTGCGCGTTGGGCGCAGGCCCTGCAGTGCTGTGCCGATGCGTGCGCACACGCGGCAGCGCATGCCCCGCAGTGGCACGGGCAGGCGCTGCGCTGGCAGGCCCGGGTGCAGGCCCTGGCGGATGGCCCTGCAGTGGGCGCCACCCCCGTATTCACCGCGCGGGCGCTGGACAAGACCTGAGTCCCCGGCGCAAGACTCCCCCAGAGAGGCCCACCATGCCCATCCCTCCTGTGTCATCCCCGTCACGCCTGGCGTGGCTTACGCCGGTGGGTGTCGCCCTGTCGGCCTGGAGTGCTGCCAGTGCCAGCGCGCAATGTGCCGGTGTACCTCTGGCGCCTGACGCAGTGGCTGCGCAAATTGTGGCGCTCAGCGGCCAAGGCGAAACGCGCCCCCCGGGCACCGAGCCCTGGCTGCCTGCCACGCTCGCCCAGCCGTTGAGACCGGGGGCAGACATGCGCACGCTGGCGTTGTCATCCGCCGCATTGCTGCTGGCAGACCGCACGCAGATCCGCATGTCGGCCAACGCGCAATTGAGGCTGTGCGAGGCCCAGCCAGCGCGCACCCTGCTGGAACTGGCTGCGGGCCGGCTGTGGGCGCGCACCAAGAAGGCCCCGGCCAACCTGCAACTGCAAACGCCTGCAGCGCTGGCCGTGGTGCGGGGTACCGACTGGGACGTGGAGGTGGACGGAGCGGGGCGGACCACGCTCACCGTGCTGTCCGGCGCTGTGGAGTTGCGCAACGACCTGGGCAGCGTGCAACTGGGGCCCGCCGAGCAGGGCGTGGCCGAGCCCGGCCAGGCGCCCGTAAAGCGGCTGCTGGTCAACCCCCGCGAGCGGGTGCAGTGGGTGGCCGCCTACCCGGGCGACCTGACGCGTTGGACCGAGTTCCAGCCCGTGAAAACGGCGCCAGCCGCTCTGGCGGAGGTACACACCGCATTGCGCGCGGGGCAATGGGCCCAGGCGCGTGCCATGTTGCAGGCCCTGTCGGCGCAGGGGGATGGTGGGGCGGTGGTCGAGCTGGCCCTGGCGGACCTGGAGGTGCTGGACGGCCAGCCCGACGCCGCTCAGCAGCGCCTGGCCTTGGCCTGGCAGCGCACGCAAGACCCCCGCACCGCTGCAGGCCGCGCCGACCTGCTGATGGCGCTGGACCGCCTGCCAGAAGCGCGCACCTGGATGGATACCACGCGGGCCGCGTCGCCCGGCTTTGCGCCATTGCTGCAGGCCGACGCCGACTGGCACCGGCTGCAAGGGCAGGGCGACGCTGCCCTGGCCTTGTACCGGCAGGCGTTGACCCACGCGGAGGGCGATGCGCAGCGGGCTGCCGTCCTGGCAGGGCTGGGCCGCGCATTGCAAGAGCGCGGAGACCTGCGTGCGGCCCGCAGTGCACTGGCGCAGGCCGTGGCCCTGGCGCCAGACCAAGCGGCCTACTGGGGCGAAGCCGCCACGGCGGCCATCGAAGCCCTGCGCTTGGCCGAGGCGCGCACCGACCTGGATGCCGCCCTGGTGCAGTCGGGCGACGACTACGTGGCCCTGGCGGCTGCCGGACTACTGGCGCTGCGGCAGGGCGATGCCGAGGCCGCCCGCACCGCGCTGCTCAAGGCCCTGGTGATCGAGCCGCGATACGCCCGCGCACAGGTGTGGCTGGCGGTGGCCGAATACACGCTGGGCGAGCGCGCCGCAGCGATGGACGCACTGGACCGCGCACGCCTGGCTGACGCGCGCGACCCGCTGCCCTGGCAGGTGGAGGCCATGCTGCGCAACGACAGCGGCGAGCCCGTGGCGGCCATGGCCGCAGCGCGCGAGGCACTCACCCGGCTGCCCTACCTGAAGTCGCTCAACCCGCTGGCCTCGGACAGCCAGGGCTCTGCCAACCTGGGCAAGGCGCTGGGCGACTTCGGCATGGAGCACTGGGCACGGGCCTACGCCAGCGCGTCGTACTACCCGCTGTGGGCGGGCAGCCACTTCTTTCTGGCCGACCGGTACGAGAGCGACTTCAGCCGCCGCTCCGAGCTGTTCCAGGGCTACCTCACCGACCCCACCGTGTTTGGCGCCAGCGACAAGCGCGCACCGCTCCTGCTGTCTGCAGGCAGTGAATGGTCGATGGGCACGAGCGCTGAACGCAACCCGCTGCGCCACAACGCCACGGCCGATGTGGGCTACCGCGGCTTTGCCGCCAGCAGCGTGCCTGTGGCCTGGCTGGTGCGCGCCAACGACGTGCAGATGTGGCCCCGCGAAGGCTCCGCCACCACGCAGTACCGCCTGTCGTCGCCCGGGGTGGACCTGGCGCTGGGTGTGCGGCCCAACGAGAGCCTGTCGCTGTTCGCGCTGCATGGTGACACCACCTTGCGCTATCGCTTTCCGCAAGGCCTGGACTTCGGCAACGGCATCACCTTCACCGGCGGCGCCGAGACGCGCACCCGCCGCACCGACCTGGGCGCTGCGTGGCGCTGGTCGGCCGACAGCCAGACCTGGTTCAAGGTGCACAGCGGGCGCCAGACCTCCGGCCTGGTGCTGGACGATGCGCGTTGGGGTCCCCAGGACTACCGCTATGCCAGTGACGAGCAGGGCCTGTTCCTGCGCCACACGGTGCTCTGGGGCGCGCACCGCATGAGTGTGGGCTGGGAGCGCGTGGACCGGGACACCGTCAGCGCGATCTCTGACCCCGGCATCACCACGCCGCGCACCAACACCGAGCGCTACCACATGCCCTGGGTGGCGGGCGAATGGCGCAGCGGTGCCTGGACCTGGATGGCCGAGGCGTACTGGCCCCGGTTCACCACCCGGCAGCGCGACCGCTATGCAGACACGGCGACGGGGCAAGACCTGCTGCCCGCGCAGGACGACGGCGCGGCGCACCACCACCGGCTGCTGCCGCGCCTGGGCGCCAGCCTGCGCCTGGGCCCGGGCCGCGCACTGCATTGGGCCTGGCAGGAGAGCGTGCGGGCGCCCGGCACGCACACCCTGTCGCCCGTCGCCACGGGCGCCATTGCCGTGGACAACCAGTACCTGCTGGCGGGCAGCTACGCCCGCAAGCACGCGGTGCAACTGGACTGGGAGGCCAGCCCCACCACCTTCTGGGGTGCCAGCCTGTCGGGGCAGCGCATCAGCAACCTGGTGGCCGCCAACGGTCGCCTGTTTGCACAGAACACGGGGGCGCTGTTCGACAACGTGGCCACCATTGCGCCCGTGGTGCTCAATGCCCAGACCACGCTCAACACCTATGAGGAAACGCCCCTCTTCGGGCAGGGGCAGCTGGCGCAGGCCACGGTGTCCGTCAACCATTTGCTGGGTCCGCGCTGGAGCGTGTTGGGCAGCTACATCCACACCACATCGCGCAACATCGGGGCGGGTCTGGAGGGGCGTTGGCTGCCCGGCTTTGCCCGCCACGTGGTGCTGGGCCAGACCACATGGCGCCATGAGGCGCGCAGCTTTTCGCTGCTGCGCCTGACCTGGCGCGGCATGCGCTACAGCGATGAGGCCAACACCGTGCAACGCGCCCCGGGCTGGAGCCTGGCCCTGGCCCATGGCTGGGAGTCGCAGGACCGGCGCTGGAGCTTCACCGGCACGGTGCAGACCGGGCTGCGCACCGGAGAGCGCCCCACGCTCTGGGCCCTGGTGCGGTACCGGGACTGAAGGGGCGCCCAGTGTGCAGAGGGCGCCTTTACCGGGTGATGGAAGGGTGTGTGAGGCCTTTTTGGCCGGTAGCGCTAGTGCAATATGCTCAAGTAGCTATCAAAAATGTAGCGCCTAGGCGTTGCAAGGCGTACAAAAAAAGCCCGCAGCCTTGCGGCTCGGGCTGTGTGTCTTGCACGCTGCGCTCGGTGGCGCGCCGGCTTATGCAGCGGCGGCCTCGGCCAGCGCCTGCAGGGCGGCCGTCACTTCGGCAGCTTCCACGCCGTCCACGGGGGCCAAACGCGGGGCCAGGGTCTGCATGGCTGCGCTGTCCTTCTGCAACTGGGCAATCGCCTGGCCGGCCTCCTTGGGGGCGTCAAAGCCCGTGCTCTGCAGCAGCAGGCGGCCGTCGGCCGCCACGAGCTTGAAGTAGAACTTGCCGTCGGCCTCGCGGTACTGCTTGAAAGCGGGCAGTGCGGCCTTGGCGGCCTTGGCCGGTTTGGCCGCTGTGCTGGCCTGCACCAGGCTGCGCAGGCCCACGGCGCTGCGCAGTTCGCGGATGAAGGGCGTGGCCAGAGCGCGGGCGCGCTCGGCTCCAGCCAGCAGGGTCTGTTCGATGCGGGCGGGGTTGTGGATGAGTTCTTCGTACTGCGCGCGCATGGGGGCGATCACTTGGTCCACGCGCTCCAGCAGCAGGTGCTTGGCGTCGCCCCAGGCAATGCCGTCGGCATAGGCCTTGCGCAGGGCCTCGGTCTCTTCGAGCGTGGCAAAGGCCTGGTAGATCTGGAACAGGGCCGAGCCTTCGACCTCTTTGGCCTCGCCGGGCGCGCGCGAGTCGGTCAGGATGCCGCCGATGAGCTTTTGCAGCTGCGCGCGCGAGCTGAACAGCGGGATGGTGTTGTCGTAGCTCTTGCTCATCTTGCGGCCGTCCAGCCCGGGCAGTGTGGCCACGTGGTCGTCGATGGCCGCCTCGGGCAGCACAAAGTGCTCGCCGTACAGGTGGTTGAAGCTGGCCGCCATGTCGCGGGCCATCTCGATGTGCTGGATCTGGTCGCGGCCCACCGGCACCTTGTGGGCCTTGAACATCAGAATGTCCGCGCCCATCAGCACCGGGTACATGAACAGGCCTGCGGTGACACCGTCGTCATGCTCGCGCCCGGCGGCGGTGTTTTTGTCCACGCTGGCCTTGTAGGCGTGGGCACGGTTCAGCACGCCCTTGCCGGTCACGCAGGTCAGCAGCCAGGTCAGCTCGGGAATCTCGGGGATGTCGGACTGGCGGTAGAAGGTGACCTTTTCAGGGTTGAGCCCTGCGGCCAGCCAGCTGGCCGCGATCTCCAGCGTGGAGCGCTGGATGCGCACCGGGTCTTCGCACTTGATGAGCGCGTGGTAGTCGGCCAGAAAGTAAAAGCTCTGCACGCCAGGCGTGAGGCTGGCCGCCACCGACGGGCGGATGGAGCCGACGAAGTTGCCCAGGTGGGGGGTGCCGGTGGTGGTGATGCCGGTGAGAAAACGGGTGGTGCTCATGGGAAACAAAAACTCAGCAGATCAAATGAACAGGAAGTGGCGGGCTCACAGGCTGTGCTGCGCTCAGCGCAGCAAGGCCGTCAGCGGGGTGAGCAACAGGTTGATGGCGGTGTAACCCACGGCCATCAGGGGGCGCAGCCACAGCGTGCCCACCACCCCGGCGATCACCAGGCCCATCACGATAAAAAAGCCCCAGGGCTCGATGCGCGACACCATATGGGCCTGCTTCCAGGGCAGCAGGCCCACCAGAATGCGCCCGCCATCGAGCGGCGGCAGCGGAAACAGGTTGAAAGCCCACATCACCAGGTTGACCATGACCCCGGCGCGTGCCATTTCCAGGAAGAAGCGCTCCTCGATCCCCGTGCCCACCAGCACTACCAGCAGCACGGCCCAGGCGATGGCCTGGATGAAGTTGGACGCGGGCCCGGCCAGGGCCACCCACACCATGTGCTTCTTGGGGTTGCGCAGATTGCCGAAGTTGACCGGCACCGGCTTGGCGTAGCCAAACAGGAAGGCGCCCGAGGTCGCAAAGTACAGCAGCAGCGGCATCAGGATGGTGCCGACCGGGTCAATGTGCTTGAAAGGGTTGAGCGTGATGCGCCCCATCATGTACGCGGTGTTGTCGCCAAAGTGGCGCGCTGCGTAGCCATGGGCCGCCTCGTGCACGGTGATGGCAAACAGCACCGGCAGGGCGTAGATCAGAACGGTTTGGATGAGATTGGAGGTGTCCACGCCGGGATTGTCTCAGACGCCCCGCTGCCCCCGGCGTTGCCAGGGTGACCCGGCGGGTGTTCAGGCGCCCGGCGGCAACCGCGTATTGTGGGTTGTACGTATGCCGATGGGTCTCCAGGCGGGGTGTTCGTTGCTAGCATCAACCTCTTGCCCGCAGCCCGTGCCAGTTTGTGCCCCTTGGCGCGTTGCGCTGCGCGGCGGCCCCTCCCACAACGACATACAACAGGCCTGGAGACATTGAAGCCATGTGGAACAACTTGAAGATCGGAACGCGCCTGTTGCTGGCGTTTGGCGGCCTCGCACTCGTCGTGCTGCTGCTGATGGTGATGGCACTGTCCGGCATCGGCGGTGCCGAGCAGGCGCTGCAGGGTGCCACGCCCCCGGCCCAGGCGGCGCTAGCGCAGTTGCAAAGCGCGCGCACCTGGGTGATCGGTTGCAGTGTGGTGGTGTTTGTGCTGGCTTTGGTGGCCACGCTCAGCCTGCGCGCCAGCATCGTGGCGCCGCTCAACCAGGCCATCCTGATTGCCGAAACCGTGGCTTCGGGCGACCTGAGCCAGGAATTCAACTCCGACCTGGAGGGCGACTTTGGCCGCCTGCTGGGCGCGCTGGGCACCATGGAGGACACGCTGACCGACCTGGTGTCCCGCATCAAGCAAAGCACCGATTCGATCACGGCCTCTGCGGCAGACATTGACCATGGCAACACCGATCTGTCGCGCCGCGCGGAAGACCAGGTGTCGTCCCTGACCGAGACGGCAGCCAGCATGGAGCAGCTGACAGCCACCGTGCGCCAGAACGCCGAGCGCGCCCATTCGGCCAGCGGCCTGGCCGTGCAGGCGTCGGCGATTGCCGAGCAGGGCGGGTCGGTGGTGGGCGAGGTGGTGCAGACCATGCAGGCCATCAGCGGCAGCTCGCGCAAGATCGTGGACATCATCCAGGTGATCGAGGGCATCGCCTTCCAGACCAATATCCTGGCGCTCAATGCTGCCGTGGAGGCCGCGCGTGCCGGCGAACAGGGCCGGGGTTTTGCCGTGGTGGCCAGCGAGGTGCGCAACCTGGCCCAGCGCAGCGCGGTGGCGGCGCGCGAGATCAAGGCACTGATCAGCGCGTCGGTCGAACAGGTGGAAAGCGGCGCCGGTCAGGTGGGCAAGGCGGGCAAGACCATGGAAGAGATCGTCGGCGCCGTGGGCCAGGTGAGCGCGCTGCTGGGCGAAATCTCCACCGCCCTGCGCGAGCAGAGCGAAGCCATCAGCCATGTCAACGGGGCGGTGTCGCACATGGACGGCAGCACGCAGGAGACGGCCTCGCTGGTGCAGCATGCGGTGAGCACGGCGTCGGCATTGTCGGCACAAGCCCGCGACCTGGAGCAGGCGGTGGGGGCGTTCAAGCTCTGACGAATTCCTGAGCCGCTGCGCGGCTTTCCCCTCCAAGGCGCGCTACCGGCGGCTGAGCGAAGCCCGCTGCACCGCAGCGAATGTATTGGGGGTGGCGCCGCTTC
>NZ_QAIM01000640.1:0-4737 GCF_003061035.1 Acidovorax sp. HMWF018 | reverse complement strand
GCCCCGGCCTTCGCGCACCACGACCGGGTCGCCGCCGGTGCCCATGGGGGTCAGGTCCACCACCGTGGTGGGCTCCAGGGGGCAGGCCCCGGCATCGACGATGGCATCCACCAGCTTTTCGTAGCGCTCGCGGATTTCCTGCGGGTCGTTCAGGGGCTCGGTCTCACCCGCAGGGATCAACGTGGTGGCCAGCAGCGGGGCGCCGTGCAGCTCCAGCAGCAGCTGCAGGCCTTTGCGGTCGGGCACCCGCAGCCCAATGGTCTTGCGCGAGGGGTGGCTCACGCGGCGGGGCACTTCCTTGGTGGCTTCGAGGATGAAGGTGTACGGGCCTGGCGTGCCCAGCTTGAGCAGGCGGTACTGCCGGTTGTCCACCCGTGCGTAGTTGGCCAGCTCCGACAGGTCGCGGCACAGCAGCGTGAGGTGGTGCTTTTCGTCCACCTGGCGGATGCGGCGCAGGCGGTCCACCGCGTCCTTGTCGTCCAGGTGGCAGACCAGCGCATAGCTCGAATCCGTGGGCACGGCCACGATGCCGCCCTTTTGCAGCAGCAGTGCGGCTTGCTTGAGCAGCCGGGGCTGCGGGTTGTCGGGATGGGCTTCGAAATACTGGGCCATGGGACAGGTTCTCAGTGATGCGTGGCGCTGCGCTTGGGTGCCTTGCCTGGTGGCAGATCGTCCAGGCGGCGGCTGGCGTGGCTTCGGCAGCGCGGGGTCATCGCAAAATTCGGTCGGACAGCAGTTCCCACACGGGGGTCAATGCGCCGGGCAGCAGGGGCAGCGTGCCCAGGTCGGTGTGCGATTCGTCGGGGCTGTGGAAGTCGCTGCCACGCGATGCGGCCAGGCCAAACTCCTGCGCCATGTCGGCGTAGGTCACGTACTCGGCTGCGCTGTGGCTGCCCGTGACGACCTCGACCGCCCGGCCACCGTGCTGCTTGAATTCGGAGAACAGCGCGAATTCTTCATTGGCGCTGAACTTGTAGCGCGCCGGGTGGGCGATCACCGCCATGCCCCCCGCCTGTGTGATCCAGCGCACGGCATCCCCCAGGCTGGCCCACCGGTGGGGCACATAGCCCGGTTTGCCTTCGGTCAGGAATTTGCGAAACACCTCGGAGGTGTCCTTGCACACGCCGGTTTCCACCAGAAAACGCGCGAAATGGGTGCGCGAGATGAGTGCCGGGTTGCCCACAAACTGCAGCGCCCCTTCGTACGCGCCCTTGATGCCGACCTGGGCCAGCTGGGCCGCCATCTCCTGCGCCCGCTCGCCGCGCCCGCCGCGTGTGGCGGCCAGGCCCTGGGCCAACTGGGTGTCGTCAGGGTCAAAGCCCAGACCCACGATATGGACGGTGGTGTCGGCAAAGGTGACCGAAATCTCAGTGCCGGTGAGGTAGGCCATGCCTTGGGCGCGGGCGGCAGCGGCCGCACGGTGCTGGCCGCCGATCTCGTCATGGTCCGTCAACGCCCACAGCTCCACCCCGTTGGCCTTGGCCCGCGCGGCCAGGTCTTCGGGCGTCAGGGTTCCGTCGGAGACGACGGAATGGCAGTGCAGGTCGGCGTTGAGTATGGAGGTCACCGATTCATTTTAGGGCTTGTACTGATAACGCGCCCCACGGAATCCATTAACACTTGTTACATGCACATTTCGCCTGGCTGGCGGGTGTTCAGCCGGGTCGAATGCCGGCGGTGTGGTGGTTTTCCTTGGGCAAGATACAACAACGCGGAACCTCGGGGTTTTTGCAGAGCATCAGGAGCAACCATGAAATTCAATGACCTGCGCGTCGCCCACAAGATGTGGAGCGTGATTCTTGGTCTGCTGGCGCTGATGCTGGTGGCCGCCGTCTGGACCCAGTGGTATGGGCGGCAGGTCACTGCTGCGACCGAAGAGTCCGTCAACAAGTACGAGTCTGCCATCACCACGGCGGTCAGCTGGCGTGGCCTGGCGGAAGTGGCGGTCACCATGTCGATGGCCGGGTTTGTGACCACCGACCAGGCGCTCAAGGCAGATTTTGATACCCGGGTGGCTGCGCTCACCGCACGCATCACCCCGGTGCAGGAAAAGATCAACAAGGCGGCGGTGTCCCCCGAGGACAAGGCGGCATTGGCCGCGGTGGCCGCTGCGCGTGCCGATGTCCGGGGCCAGACCGACAAGCTCAAGGAGCTGACCGATGCGGGCGATGCCGCCGCCAAGCAGGCCTATGTGGACAAGGTTTACCGGCCCAAGGTGTTGGCTTATCTGGAGTCGATCGACAAGTTCGTGGCGGTGCAGGAGCGCCAGCGTGACGATGCGGTGCAGGCCGCACGTGCCACGCGCGGCAACCTGGTGCTGATCGGGGCTGCCGCAGCCATCGCGGTGGTGGCACTGGGCATGCTGCTGGCGGCCCTGCTGGTGCGCTCCATCACGCGGCCGCTCGATCGGGCCGTGGTGCTGGCCGAAGCCATTTCGGCCGGGGACCTCACCCAAGACATTCAAGATGACCGCAAGGATGAACTGGGCGTGCTCACCCGGGCGCTGTCGACCATGTCGTCACGGCTGCGCGGTGTGGTGAGCGAAGTGCGCCAGGGAGTGGACTCGGTCTCGTCGGCGTCGGTGGAGATTGCCAACGGCAACCACGACCTGTCGGCGCGCACCGAGCAGACGGCCTCCAACCTGGAAGAGACGGCAGCCAGCATGGAACAGCTCACGGCCACCGTGAGCCAGTCGGCCGACACGGCCCGCCAGGCCAACCAGCTCGCCGGCACGGCAGCCCAGGCTGCAGCGCGGGGCGGCGAAGTGGTGGGCCAGGTGGTCACCAGCATGCAGCAGATCACCGACAGCAGCCGCAAGATCAGCGACATCATCGGCACCATCGACGGCATCGCCTTCCAGACCAACATCCTGGCGCTGAACGCTGCGGTGGAAGCCGCCCGAGCAGGCGAGCAGGGCCGTGGGTTTGCGGTGGTGGCCAGCGAAGTGCGCAGCCTGGCGCAGCGCAGCGCCGAGGCGGCCAAAGAGATCAAGACCCTGATCAGCGCCAGCGTGGAGAACGTGGAATCGGGCTCGGCCCAGGTGGCGCAGGCAGGGCAAAGCATGCAAGAGATCGTTGCCAGCGTACAGCGCGTGAGCGACCTCATCGGCGAGATCACGGCCTCCTCGACAGAACAGCGCGACGGCATCGCGCAGGTCAACCAGGCCGTCACACACCTCGATCAGATGACGCAACAGAACGCGGCGCTGGTGGAAGAGTCCACGGCCGCAGCCGCCTCGATGCGTGACCAGGCACAGCACCTGGCGCAGGTGGTGTCGGTATTCAACGTGGGAGCGGTGGCCACCCGGGCGCCGGCAGCGGCACCCCGCGCTGCAGCACCGGCGCCTGCGCCACGGCCTGCGCCGGCCGCCAAGGCCCCACTGGGCAACAAGCCTGCCACCGCCAGGAAGGCGGCCGCCAGCGCGCCCAAGGCCCCGTCGCGGCTGGCGCCGCCAGTTGCACCCGCAGTCACACAGTCGGCCGCCCCTGCATCCAAGGCGGCGGCCAAGGGCGGGGACGACGACTGGGAAAGCTTCTGATTCCTGGCCCTTGCGTGCCCTGAAGGCTCAGGGGCGTGGGCCTGTCAGGGCCCGCAATACTGGGACCAGAGGCTTGGGTGTGGCGGGCTCGGACTTGTATACCGGTCTGGCCCCGTCAGGCCGTGGGTTCTAGCGCCTGTTCGATCTGTCTTCGTTCGCGCATTCCTGGCGGATTTTGGATGCGGGTTTTTCCCGGTGGGGCATGAGTCCGCCGGTGCCTTGGGCTGGCGTAGGCTATGGCCTGTTGTTGATGTAATCGAATGTGTCTTGCACGCCATGCGCAGACCATGGAGACATCACCGATCCACGAGGAAAAACCAACCATGCAATTTGACAATATCCGCGTCTCCCGCAAGCTGTGGGGCGCCTTTCTGGGGCTCATGATTGCCATGTTGCTGCTGTCTGCGTTTGCGCAGAACCGGGGCAACTCTTCGATGTCGGCGGCCATGGACGCCGTGGTCGAGATCGAGGCCCGCATCTCGGCTGCTGTGCGCTGGCGGGGCGCCACTGAAACGGCTGTCACCATGGTCATGGGCGGCGCGGTGACCACCGACTCGGTGCTGGCCGAGCAGTACGGCGCCAAGGTCAAGGAGATCATTGGCAACATCAACAAGGTGCAGGAAGGCATCGTGGCCTCGGCCACCGCGCCCGAAGAGAAAGCCTCGCTCGACAAGGTGCTGGAGGCGCGCAAGGCCGTGCTGGCGGCCACCGCCAAGACCTGGGAGCTCAAGGGCGCAGGCGATGCCGTCGCCACCCAACGCTATGCGGACGACGAGTTTGCCCCCCTGGTCACCAAGTACCTCAAGGCGCAGGATGAGTTTGTGGCCACGCTCGAAAAGCGCCGCGACGTGATCCGTGCCGAAGCCAACCAGCGCCGCATCGAATACGCCATCACCGGCATCATCAGCTCCATGGTGCTGATGGCGGCGGGCCTGTTCCTGGCCTGGAAGCTGGTGCGCTCCATCACCCTGCCGCTGAACGAAGCGGTCGAGACCATCGATGCCATTGCAGCAGGCGATCTGACGCGCGAGCTGCAATCCACCCGCAAGGACGAGTTTGGCCACATGCTGCGTTCGCTGTCGGCCATGTCGTCACGGCTGCGTGGTGTGGTGAGCGAAGTGCGCCAGGGAGTGGACTCGGTCTCGTCGGCGTCGGTGGAGATTGCCAACGGCAACCACGACCTGTCGGCGCGCACCGAG
>NZ_QAIM01000639.1:0-2790 GCF_003061035.1 Acidovorax sp. HMWF018 | reverse complement strand
TGGCTGACATGAATACTGTACAAATGCACAGTATTCTGCGGCGATTGTTTGGGTACGCAAAGCACAAGGCCCGAACCGTCGCCAGTTCGGGCCTTGGCAGGGTAGCTTGGCTGCGGACTTACTTACCTATGTAAAACGACTCCTTTATCGAAATAGTGCACTCATCGCTCTCCACGGCGATCCCTTCATCGCGAATTGCACCGCCCAAGACGATCTGCACTGAAATCAATACTTTCTGATGCCTCTTGATTAGAGATGCCAGCCATAATCATCTCATCGCCAACGCATACGGCGTTCGGCAGCCAACACACTCTCACTCACTACTGGAAGCTCAGACATGAAAACCATAGGCATTGAAAACTCGAAGTCCAGCGTACAGGCCCACTTAACGCTTGGAACCAAAACTATGGGGCTAGGTATCTATGGCGCGTACTTGGCTCTCGCTATTATTTACTTCTGGTTCGGCGGCATGAAATTTACCCACTACGAGGCCGAGGGCCTGGTTCCACTGGTGAGCAACAGCCCGCTTTTGGGATGGGTGTATAGCATTTTTTCGGTCGACATGTTCTCCAGCCTGCTCGGCATACTAGAGATTTCGATCGGCACTCTGATCGCAGGCCGCATGCTGTCACCCAAACTATCCGTGGTAGGAGGCGCTCTGTCTGCAGGCCTGTTCTTCACAACCCTTAGCTTTATGTTTTCCACTCCGGGCGTCATTGAGCCTAGTTTAGGGTTTCCGGCGATTTCCGTTGCGCCAGGTCAGTTTCTGCTTAAAGACTTAGGGTTGCTTGCTGTTTCGATATTTGTGGCAGGCCATTCGCTGGTTGAACTGGAAAAACGTAAAATTAATGCATAATTTTTTCAATGGCTTAAGGCAGTAATGCCTTAGGCCTTTTTGCCGTCATTTTCCCCCGCCAGATCTTTCAACCAGTCACGAGGGCTCAACCCCGTCTTGCGTCTAAATGCGCGAGACAGCGCCGAAGGACTTTCGTAGCCGACTTGAGCTGCAATCAGCGTAATCGAGCGCCCTTCTCGCATCAGCTTCTGAGCCAGGCTAACTCGCCAACTCAACAAATAATCAGCAGGCGTCTGTCCGATGACACTCTTGAAATGCACGGCATACGCAGCGCGTGACATATTTGACTCACTGGCCAGCTCTGCTATTGACCAGGCATGTTCCGGGGAGTTGTGCATCTGTAAAAGCGATCGGGCAAGCCGCATGTCGGCCAGTCCAGCCATCATTCCGGTGCGCAACTGGTGATGATCGAGCAGGTAACGGAGCAACAGAATGATTAGGAGCTCAAATAAGCGCTCAAGCGCGGCTTCCCTTCCACAATGCACATTTGCCGCCTCGGCGAACATCCACTCCAACGTGTCTGCCAGCATGGGCAGATCATCGAGTGCGAGCACCAAACAGTCCGGTAATGAAGCCGACAAAGGATTATCAATTCCGCCCTCAAACTCCATGGAAGCACACAACAACTTTGCGCCATCGGACTCACCCGCAAACAATTGATGCTTGGCGGGGCGTGGCATAAAAATCAAGCTAGGGCGAGTGAGCTGCAAATCCTTGCGATCGGGACCAAGCAACGTCACGCTGCCGGCCTGAAGCAGATGGATATAACCTCGCCGCTCGGCGCCATCGTAAGATGCAGAGCCGCATAGGTCGCCGTCATAGAACAGATTGGCCCGCACGCCGAACCGCGAGAGCAAATTAGACAAACGATCCATTGGCCGATCCTTGACGAGTCAGAACGCACAGACCATACCATCTGCGTTGTCGTTCAGTGCCACGGATAGGCGTTTTAACCGCATGAGGCCAAGTATCGCACCGCGGAAGCGCCATCAAGCCGGCTGAGACACTCGATTTTCCCGCCCAGGTGTCAGGTTCACCACCAGGGTTTGGCGTTCAGGAGAGTGATTTGCGGCGCTCGGCGTGTACCGGGCGCAGAGCCAGTTCGCGGCAAGTCAAAATCGCCGCTTTGTTCATTCACCAACTGATGCGCTGATCGACCTCAAAGTCCGGTGCCGGTTGCGCCGCTAGGTCCCAGTCTGCTGGCTCGGTTTGCGCCCCGTCATCCATCTGCGCATCACTACAGTCATCCCACAGCGGTGGCCCGCGCGCCGGGGAGATGCGGGGTGGCTCTGAATCTGCCCCGATGTGGTCCAGGATGTGCCGGATGTCAGCGCTGTGCGTAATGAACGCGATGATGCGCATCTGCCCGCCACACAGCGGACACAAGAGGGGGAACACCTCGTAGATGCGGGCGATCAGCACCGCCCACAGGTAGTGCGCTGCACGCTTGGGCAGCACCGGCTCGCTCTGGGATGGCAGCGCGCTGCTCATCGGTACCACACCAGGCGCGCACTCCCCCGTGCTGATCGACGCGCCCAGCACGGGAGCGGCTTGCGCCGGTGTCGCCAGCGCCGTCACCGCAGCCCTGAGCGGCGAGTTGGGTGCCAACACGCCAAAATAGCGGTGCCGGTGGGTGCGTGGCGGGGGAACCAGCGCGGCAATGCGGTCGATCAGCTCCAGCGGTGTGAGGTGCAGCTCATCAACCTTGGCACCGCGCTTGTCGCTGGTGGGTTCGCTGCGCTGCTTGCCGCAGCGGTACACCAGTTATCCGCACCGCCCGCCCTGCCCGTCTCCCTTGGTGACAAAACCCGCGCCCTGGTCGGCCCGGGCTGTCACCAGGGGTCTCCTCGTTTTCAGTGCAATAAGTGACGGTACGAAAAGCTAGCACTGGCGCGGAGGTGGTGTTGGTAGATCGTTGATTTCATTGACTTTCC
>NZ_QAIM01000638.1:0-4801 GCF_003061035.1 Acidovorax sp. HMWF018 | reverse complement strand
GAGGCGCTGCTTGGGAAGGAGGCGGTGTCCGGGAGCAGCCGGTGATGATTGCAGCCAGCAAGGCGAGGGCTGCGGTCGTATAGGTCGAGGATTGCATGTGGATACAGGGGCAGGGGTTAGGTGAGATCTTTGGCCAGCGTCTGAAGCGCCTTGCGCATGGCTTTGCGCTGGTCCTCGCTGAAATGATGGAAGTCCAGGAGCTCAAGCAGCGAGATACCGTCTATGGCTGCTGTGATCACCAGAGCAATGCCGGTCTGCGCACTCGATCCAGCGAAATCCCTGTAGGTGCGGTCATACAGCTCGCGTACAGGCCCCAACAGATGGGGGTAGCTTGAAGCGGCGGCCAGCAGATTGCGCATCAGCTGCTTTTCGCTCGGCTGCATATCGAACGTGTCATTGATGAGAGCCAGCAACATGGCGCTGCTGTTGCTGCCGCTCTCAGATGCCTTGGCGCGGGTGCGTTGGTCCCATTCGTCAATCATGGATTGCACAAGTGCTGCCAGCAAATCGTCTTTGGTTTTGAAGTGGTAGATCAGCCCGCCCTTGGTGATGCCAGCGGCGGCCGCGACGCCCTCCAGCGTCAATTGCTGAACACCTTGTGTCGAAACTATCTCGGCTGCGGCTTCAATGAGCCGTTGCTTGCCGCTGCTGCGCTGGGATGAATTGGGCATATCGATGATTGAGTGGTTGAAACTATACTGCACGTATAGTACAGTTTCAACTATTCAACGTCAACACCTGAACCGTCCTATGTCCTTCATCATCAAAAAACACAGAACACTGATTGCAATCGCTGCGCTGGCGCTACTGGGGGGGTGCTCGCATGCGCCATTTGTCGCACCACCAATGCCTGCAGTCACTCCCGAGGCGTGGAGCTTCGAGGCAAAAGGAGACTCAGGCAGCAAACCGTTGGCCGCGACCGCTTGGTGGAAAGACTTCGGAAACACAGAACTGAATGCGCTGGTCGAATCTGCCTTGCTTGCCAACACCGATCTGCGTATCGCCGCAACCCGTGTAGCGCAGGCCCGGGCCCTGGTTGACACGGTCCAGGCCGATCACTATCCGCAGTTGGGTCTGGGGGCCGGCCTGCAACGCGGCCGAAATTCGAGTGCTGATCCGAAAACCACTCAGGCCCGTGCCGGGCTTCGCGCGAGCTGGGAACCGGACATCTTCGGCGACAAAGGCTTAGCCAGCCTTGCAGCCGAAAAAGATGCCGAGGGCGCGGAACTGACCCGGCAAGCAATGCGGGTGGCTATTGCGGCTGAGGTTATGACCTCCTACTTCGATGCTCGATCCCTCGCGCAAAGACAAGCGGTGGCGTACGATGGCATCGCAACTTTGGAGCGTCTGACCGATGTCACCCGTCGACGCTTTGAAGCGGGACAGATCAGCAAACTGGACATCGACAGGCTGACGGCGGAGCTAGGTCAGGAGCGAGCCAACGCGGCTCAACTGAAAGGGGCACATGAAGTAAGGCTGCGACAAATGGCTGTGCTGCTTGGCGCCGCACACCCCCCAGTTGGCTTGACTTTCCCCGCAACTGACAACGCGGCTACAGGGATGCCAGCCGTAGTGCTGCCGATAGAGCTGTTAGAGCGGCGCCCTGATGTTCGGGGTCCTGCCCGCGCTGTTGAAGCCGCCGTCGCTCGTCTAGGGGTGGCCAAGCGCGACCTGTATCCGCGTATCGCACTCGATTGGTCGGGTGGCAAGGAACGCTTGGGTGTCGGCAATGGTAGCGCGTCGCCGACGACAGTTGTTGGTTACGGCATGGCCCTTTCACTGCCCATTTTTGACGGTGGCCGCATCCGCGCCAACATCGAAATTCACGAGGGCAAGGCTCAGGAAGCAATGCTTGCGTATGAAAAGGCGATGCTCAGTGCGCTTGCGGACGCCGAGACGGCAGTGGTCCAACTTGCGGCGGCAAGCGACGGTGTCTCAGCGTTGGAGAGCACGCAGACTGCCGGCGCCGCAGCACTATCCAAAAGCGAGCGACTGTTTAACGCAGGGTTGGTGGATATCAACACGGTACTTGATACGCGGCGCAGCTACCTGAAGGCGCGTGACGGCCTGTTGCAAGGGCAAGGCGCGCAATTGGCGGCGGCAGTTGCGGTGCGCAGGGCGTTCGCAGGAAGAGTTTGATCGGTGGCACTGCGCTGTCATGCGCAGATCCACGGATTGCACGCCAGCTTCAGACCACGGTGATGATGCCGGCGCTTCCCATGCGCTGCCAGGGCAGACCCAGGACCAGGGCCTGGAGCTGATCGGGCTCCAGTTGCCACTGCTCATCGCCTGGTGTCGGCCAGACGAACTTGCTCTGGTGCAGGCGGCGAGCCGCCAGCCAGATGCCGATGCCTGTTAATCCTTCAGGACACCGACCATTCCACTCTGTGGGCACTCGAGGTCTGGTCATGGCGCACATCATCTTCTGTGTGCAAATAGATGCTGGTCGTGGAGATGTTTGCATGCCCCAAGTTGTCTCGCACGGCCTTGAGGTCCATGCTGTGGCTTTGGTGTGTGCCTGCCGTGTGCCTGAGCCAGTGTGCAGACGCTTGTTCCACATGCAAGGCCGCGCCCTCGTGCTCCGGCCCAAGCGATCGAAGTCGGGTTGCGGTTTCGCGAAACACATCTTTGACCAATTCGTGCACGGAGCTTCGCGACATCGAGCGGGACGCTCCAATGATGGGAATCAGCAGCGGCAAGTTTTCCCCTTCGCGCGGCAGCGGTGCGAGTTCGTTGGCCTTTCGATACCGCATCAGTTCTGACACCAATTCGTCGGTTGCCGGCACGAGACGTGTCTTTTCTCCCTTGCCGCAGACATCCAGCCACCAGCGTTCGCGGCCATCCGCACCTCGACGCCAGTAGAAATCTCCCATTGAATTGGTACAGACCTCAGAGATACGTAGACCGCCGATGTAGAGCAGCGAGAAGAGCCAGCGATATCGGGCCGCCTGCTTGGCAAGGCGAGGTGTATGCGTGGGAAATGCCTCAATGGTGGCGCGTACCTGCGCCCAGTGCTCATGGGGCAAGAATCGGCTTGTTTTGGCTGGCCGCGTGATGGATTTGCGGCGCCTGAGCGCAAGGGGATTGCCCGCCAGATACCCGGCCTGGACGAGCCAGTTGAAAAGGCCGTTGAGTATGGATAGCGCTTGGCGCTGGCTCTGCCGGTCCAGGGGCTTTGCAAACGGGCGCCAGTGCGGTGACGCCCGCGGCGCCTTCTGCGCGACCTGCATGATCCATCGACTGGCGGGTTGCGGATCTGCGAGAAAACGCTCGAACGCCAGGAAGTCCTCGTGGGTCAGATCGGACATGGCCTTGCCGTGCTGGTGCACGCACCACAGCAGCAGCCTCTCGGCCTCCTTGCGATAGCTGGAGAGCGTCGCCGGCGAATCCTGGTACCGCTCAAGCCAGGCCAGAACTGCCGAGCGGTCGTCATCGGCAGTCACCTGGGGGAGCCCTGAGGCACGATTTCGGCCGCGCTCCCCGGACAGGTGGGAAGGCAGCACCAAGCCATCCAAGGGCACCAAACCACCAGAATTCAACGCTAGGACAGCCAAATCAGTCATGCGGCAAATTCTATGGACATTAGAGTAATTATGTCCAGAGATTTGAAAAATCCTCCTTGATAATTACGTTATACGTTGTATTATTTAATAATGAGCGAAGAATCCGAGATCCAAACCGAAGTAGAGGCCCTACGGGCGCGATTCAGCGACACCAAAACGCTGTACCGAGAGGTGTGTGCGTTGCTGTTTTTTCGATACGGCATCACGCCCACGGCGAGCAAGCTCTACCAGCATGTGCGCAAGGGCTCCATGAGCGCTCCCGCCGAGGCCCTGGCAAATTTCTGGGAAGACCTTCGAAGCAAGGCCCGCGTGGAAATCGATCATCCCGACCTCCCAGACACCCTGAAGCAGGCTGCAGGCCAGGTGGTCAGCGAGTTGTGGGGCCAAGCCACCGAGCTGGCACGAACAGAGCTAGCTGCCGTACGCGTAGAGGCGCGAGCCGAAGCCCAGGGCGCCTTGGCCAGCCTGGAGCAGGCGCTGCAGCTGAACGCGCAGCTTGAAGTCCAAATTCAGGCCGCTGCGGGCCGGATAGGCGAGTTGGAGGCCCGCGCCCAAAGTCTAGACTCGGAGCTGGAGCGGGAGAGTCGCACGCAAGCAGCAACGACCGCCCGGGCCGACGCACTGCAGCGCCAGATCGATGAACTGAAGGTGGAGCAGGCCAAGAGCCGTCAGCACTTCAGCGCCGAGTTGGAAAAGGGGCGGCAGGCCATCGCCGATGCTGCCCAGCGGGCTACTGAGGCGGAGCGCAGGGCCCTGCGCGAAATCGACCAGGAGCGCACGGCACGAAGCCATTCAGAAAAGCAGCTGGAACAAATGCGCGCCAAGTTGGCGGAGGTCGAACGAAACCACCAGGCAAAGCTGATCGACATGAGTGCCGCAGCGTCTCGGATGGCGTCGGAACTGGATAATGCCAAGGCCGCATCGGCCGAGAGCGCCAGACTTGGCCAGGAGCAAAGTACAGCACTGCAACAGGCTCTCCAGGACGTGTCGCAGTACAAGGCGGAAGCGGATACCCTTCGCGCGCTGATGGCGCAGTTCCAGCCACCATCCAAACCCGTGCGCAGGAAGCGTAGCCCGGGGGGCCCGGAAGGCCAATGAGGAGAGCGGCTGGTCAGAGCGACTCCCGGAGGTTCTCAGTAACGCCAATTGCCACGCGCGGCAACATCTGGCATAAAAAATGAATTCTTAATAGCCCAAACGCTTATGAGCTAAAACTGGCCGTATCCTGGCTTGCCCTC
>NZ_QAIM01000637.1:0-1176 GCF_003061035.1 Acidovorax sp. HMWF018 | reverse complement strand
ACTGAGATAGCCGAGCGTCGAATGCCGGCGCGTCGGGTTGTAGAAGCACTCGATGTAGTCGAACACATCGGAACGGGCCTGCCCTCGTGTGCGGTACACCTTCCTGGCCGTGCGCTCGGTCTTGAGGGAGCTGAAGAAGCTCTCCATGGCCGAGTTGTCCCAGACCTCACCGGCCCGGCTCATGCTGCAAGTGATGCCTTGTTCATCCAGCAGCTTCTGGAAGTGCTCGCTGGTGTACTGGCTACCCTGGTCCGAGTGATGCAACAAGGCCACCGGCTTGCCTCGCCGCCACACGGCCATCATCAGCGCATCCACCACGAGCTGCGAGGTCATGCTCTCCTGCATCGACCAGCCCACGATGCGCCGCGAGTACAGGTCCAGCACCGCCGCCACGTACAGCCAGCCCTCGGCTGTCCAGATGTAGGTGAAGTCGGCTACCCACTTCTGGTTCGGGCCATCGGCCCGGAACTGGCGGTCCAGCACGTTATCGGCCACCGCGCTGCGCGTGCCCCGGTCCTTGGGCAGTCCACGTCGTCGGGGCCTGGCTCGTAGTGCCTGCTCTCGCATGAGTCGCTCGATGCGGTGCAGACCACAGGCTTGACCTTGCTCCAACACGTCGTGCCACACACGGCGCGCGCCGTAGGTGCGGTCGCTGCGCACGAAGCTCTGGTGGACCTGCGCGCCCAGCACTTCATCGCTGAGGCTGCGCTGGCTCCTGGGCCGTGTGAGCCACGCGTAGAAGCCACCCCGCGAGACACCGAGCGCCTCGCACATCAGATTGACCGGCCAGGCCCCTCGGTGTTTCGCCACGAAGCCGAACTTCACATCGACTCCTTCGCGAAGTAGGCCGCGGCTTTTTTCAGGATGTCGCGCTCCATCTTGAGCTTGGCAACCTCCTTGCGCAGTCGCGCTATCTCCGCGTCCTGGGCCTTCTGCTTGCCGTTGCCAGGGAACGCCTCCTGGGGCTCCTCTCGCAACTCACGAACCCACTTGCGCAGCACGTTCTCGTGAACGTCCAGGTCCTTGGCTGCCTGGGCCACAGCCACGCCACGCTCGGTGACCAGCCTGACCGCCTCGAGCTTGAACTCGCGGCTGAATGTCCTTCTTCTCTCCATGAACCACCTCCGGTTTCATCTTCCACCTTAACAAGGTGTCATCGAAACCGGCAGCAGCCCA
>NZ_QAIM01000636.1:0-1094 GCF_003061035.1 Acidovorax sp. HMWF018 | reverse complement strand
TTTTGGCCTCCAACACTTATCTGGTTTGCGCTAACAGCTATGTTTCTTGATGCTTTTGGCAGCTGCGCGTTTTGGGGTGGCGCCCAGGCTGTCCTGCTCGACTCATCAAATCGATCGCTTGCAGTTCAAGAGCTAAAGAGATGCTCCTCACTAACTAAAAACTTATTCCCCGCGACATCAATAACCGGCACACTCTTACCGCCTGGCCATTCAAATATTTCACTTGCGATATGCGCGCCTTGGGATTTCAAATTCAACACATGAAACCTAGAGATGAAATCTTCCAAACAAGCAACTTCAATCGTGAACAAAATATTCTCACGGGCTTTAAATGAATTACTTTCGCGAATTATTAAACCAAATTTCTTATCTCTATCTACAATTTTGAAACAGCCCATTCCGTACTCGCCGCTCAAGTAAAAAAGCTTCAATTCATTCACATAAAAATGAAGCAGCTTCTCACCGTTCTGACAACCAACTTCCACAAACATCTGCATTAACATTTCCCTATTCGCTGACGCATACCGGCAACCGTCTCCCCAGATGCAAATTTCTTCAGCGTAATCTTTGCCGCACCTTTTTCTTTGACAGCCTCAAGCTCAGCTGCATAGAAACGGCTCGGATTAGTCCGACCATCTGGTCCGATATCTACAACTTTATAGCCGGCATCGATCTTCTTTTTGAGCCAATCTTTATTCCACTGGACCGCTTTCTCGAAATCAGCGTCTGGCATGCCTGGCGACAAGATACCACCTCGCCACTGTGACTTCGGGTGGCGCATGCTTTCTGCGTTGATACCTTGCTGCCTAAGCAACCTTGCAGCCTCATCGGCCGCACTCTGTCCTTCCCCGATCACGACTACGGGTGATCCCGAGAGCCCGAATGGATCCACCCAAGAGATAGCATTTGGTGCATAGCTTCCCAAGTTCACCCCCCCAGCCAGCCCAATAGGGTCCGGGCTGATGAACTTGCCTATGTCCGCATCGTAGTACCGGAAGGTGTTGTAGTGCAGCCCCGTCTCCCGGTCCAGGTATTGGCCCTGGAATCGCAGGTTCTGCTCTTGTCGGTCTCCCTGTGGGATATCCCCTTCCGTC
>NZ_QAIM01000010.1:3444-5741 GCF_003061035.1 Acidovorax sp. HMWF018 | reverse complement strand
GTAGAGGGGTGGGTGGATTATCCCGGCGCCCCGTTCTGGGCGGTGTGAGTTTTTCTTCCGGGACCGGAAGGTTCGTGCGACCGGTGTGAGCGCATTGGGGGCTGCACTGCGTTGTTGCTTCCGGGGTGGATTCGAACAATCGGTCCTCAATGAGCCAGCCACGGCGACGGCTCAGAAACGACAACAACACCGAACCAACCTGAGAGAGAAACACCATGAAAGCCACCTGGAATCGCATCGTGCAGACCCTGAAGGGCCGCCGCTCTACCCCTTTGTCCGAAGCAGGCACGGAGCCCGTGCTGGAGGCTGAATTGCAAAGCCCTGTGGCAGCCGATGCACGCGGCGCCGAAGCCCCTCACCTGAACTGGGCCTACCTGCTGCCCACCGCCCGCACCGTGCGCTGGCTGACCGCTGGCGCTGTGGTGGCCGCTGCAGGCCTGATGGTGTACCGCAATCCGCCGGTGCAACACCTGGCGCAAGGCGACCTGGGTGTGCGTCTGAATCAGTTCACCGGTGCCGTGAGCCTGTGGCGCGATGGCAGCGTGTGGGTGGTGCCCGGCCTGCACACGGTGCGCCTGTTCTCGCTGCGTGACCAGAGCTACCGTCCCGAAGCCATGCGCCAGGCCACGGGCAGTGCGCCGCTGCAGTCGGTGGAAGGCCTGTCGCTGGGGCTGGACCTGAGCGTGCGCTATGCCCTGGACCCCAACTCGCCCGCCGTCAAGGCCGGCAACCTGCCCGACAACGTGGGCGTCGACATCGTGGAGCCCGCCGTGCAGGGCCTGGTCTACAAGGTGTTTGCCCGCTACACGGTGCGTGAAATCTTCTCGTCCAAGCGCGCCGAAATTGCACAGATCATCGAAACCGAACTGCGCGCCCGCCTGGCTGCCGATGGCGTGACGCTGCGCAGCCTGCAGATCGGCAAGGTGGACCTGCCCGCCGAATACCGCCGTGGCATGGATAGCTTGCTGGCCGAAGAGTTGGCGTCCGAAAAAATGCGCTACACGCTGGAGCTGAAAGACAAGCGTGTGAAGGAAACCGAGCTGGACGCCAGCGCCGACAAGGTGCGCCGCGAGGTGGCCGCCGAGGCTGCAGCGCGCGAGCAGGTCATTGCCGCCAAGGCCCAGGAAGAGGCCATGAAGCACGTGCTGCCCTTCAAGCAGCGCCAGATCGAACAGCGCCAGCTCGAAGCTGAAGCTGAACGTGTGGCCCGCGTGAAAGCCGCTGAGGGCAGTGCCCAGGCCCGCCGCATCGAAGCCAACGGCGAGGCCGACGCCCGCCAGAAGCTGGCCGAGGCCGAGGCCTACCGCATGGACCGCGTGGGCAAGGTCAATGCCGAGCAAATGGCCCGCGAAGGCGCACTGGTGACCAAACACCCGCTGCTCATCCAGAAGACGCTGGCCGACAAGCTCTCGGACAAGATCCAGGTCATCATCGCGCCCCCGCCCACCAATGGCGACTTCATTGGTGCCGCGCTGCTGGGCGGCAACCGCAACGCCCAGGCTGGGGCCGCCCAGGCTGCGGCCGTGGCCGACGACGCCACCACCACCCAAGCCGTGGAGCAGTGAACATGAACGCGACCTTCGCAACTTTGTTGGCAGCCGTGGCCAGCGCCGCAGTGACCGTGGTGGCCGAGGCTGCCCCCCAGCCATCGCCCAGCGCCCAGGGCAGCGCCATCGTGGTGCAAGACCAGGCCAACCTGCGCGCTGCCCCCCGTGACGGAGCCCAGCAGCAGGCCAGCCTGTGGCAGGGCGAAGTGCTCGAAGTGCGTGGCGAACGCCTCGACTATTTGCAGGTGTGGGACCACAAGCGTGAGCGCGGTGGCTTCATCCGCGCCAGCGATGTGCGCCGCGTGGCCCTGACCGAGGCAGAAGGCCCCGCGCTGCTGGCTGTGATGCGCTTTGTGCAGGACACCCCGGGCGCCGAAGCGCTGGGCATTGGCCTCACCGCCGCTTACCTGCAGGCCGCGCCCGCCAAGGCCCTGGCGGGTGTGGAGGGCGCCCAGGCTTTCGATGCCCTGGGCACCTTTGCCGACCGCTTGGCGCGCCGTGCCTCGGTGGCCGTGCCGGGCAAGGCCTCGGGCGCTACCTTGTCGGCACACCTGGATGTGGCCAATGGCTACGGCGTGCGCTTTGCCACCTACGAGGTCGAAGGCCGCATGCAGGTCTGCTACGAGGGCGAGGCCTTTCGCCGCCTGCTGGCCATGCCCGTGGCCGATGCCGAGCAGCGCGCCCGTGCTGTCCTGGCGCTGACCCGCCCCGAATGCATCAACCCCGACCTGCCCGCACACGAGCGTGCCA
>NZ_QAIM01000010.1:0-3434 GCF_003061035.1 Acidovorax sp. HMWF018 | reverse complement strand
GCGTGTGGACCTGGCGGGCCTGCCCGGCTACCTGCGCAACCGCGTGCAGATGCGCCGCGCCAGCGTGTGGGGTGCTGCAGCCTTCCAGCAAGCACGCAAAAACGCGGCCGACCCGGCGGTGGCCGCAGCCGCCGCACGCGCCCTGACGGAATTCACCGGCGTGAGCAAGGCCGAGCTGCCTGACGAGGACCAGAGCGCCTACAACGACGCTGCCATGCGCGTGAGCGCCGTACGCTGGGCGCTGGTGCCTGCAGCGGCGCCTGTCGCGACCGCCGCCGGAGCACGCCCCACGCTGCTGACTGAGCCTGGCGCCCCCGGCGAAACCTGCGTGCTGCTGGTGGACGCGCAGCACAGCGCCAAGGCCCCGCTGCTGCGCCGCTGCACCTACGGCGTGGTGTGGACTGCATCGGCCAGCACCAACCGCGAAGGCACAGCCTTGGCCCTGGCCGTGCAGCCCATGGAAGGCTGGCGCGAGCTGTGGGTGCTGCGCAAAACGGAAGGCGGCTGGCTGGCCGATGTGCTGCCGCCCGCCGCCGCCACGCCCGAGACCGGCGTGGCCGAGTGGGCGGGCTGGGTGCCCGGCGGCCAGCAGATGCTGGTGGCGCGCGAAGCCCGGGGCCAGGGCCGCTACCGCAAGAGTTTTGAGGTGGTGCGGCTGGAGGGCTTGACCACCGAGCGCGTGACGGGCGATGTGGCAGCGCTGCCCCTGTTCCAGCGTTGGCAAGACCCAGCGTGGAAGCGCGAGACGCTCAGCCTGCGGTGAACGAAGCAAGGCAGACCAGGGGAGGATTTGACGGGTTCCGTAAACTTGGTCCCGTCTTCTCTTTCCGAATGCTTGCCCAATGTCTCTCGCCGTTACCCCCCCGCTGTCCACATTGCTCACCGGCGTGGACGCCGCCATCATCGACCTGGACGGAACCATGGTGGACACCATGGGTGATTTCAACGAGGCACTGAACCGCATGCTGCGCGAACTGGAGCTGCCGTCGATTGCGGCACAGACCATCGAACACATGGTAGGCAAGGGGTCGGAGCATTTGCTGCGTTCAGTGCTCCACCACGTGCTGGCGCAGATAAATCATGCCTCTATTGCTACTGAAATTGAAGCGTTGTATCCATCGGCCTGGGCCAGCTACCAACGCCACTATCTCGCCATCAATGGCCAGTATGCCGGGGTGTATGACGGTGTGGAGGCGGGGCTCCAGGCTTTGCGCGCCCGTGGTCTGCGTCTCGCCTGTCTGACCAACAAGCCCCGGGACTTTGCGCTGCCCTTGCTGCAGTCCAAGGGGCTTGACGGCTATTTCGAGAAGGTCTTCGGTGGCGACTCGTTCGAGCGCAAGAAGCCCGATCCGTTGCCGTTGCTCAAGACCTGCGAAGCATTGGGTACCGACCCTGCGCGCACGCTCATGGTGGGCGACTCCAGCAACGATGCGCAGGCCGCGCGGGCTGCGGGCTGCCCGGTGGTGCTGGTCACCTATGGCTACAACCACGGCCAGCCCGTGCGGGCCGTGGATGCCGATGGTTTTGTGGATACGCTGGCGCAGCTCGCCTGAGCTGGCCGAGCCTGCCTGTTCAGGCAGTCAGCTGGCGTGGCGCCACGCTGCGGTAGTCCAGACGTGATGACGCGGGGGAATTGCTGCGCACGGGGGCGGGCACGGTGCTGTTGGGGCGCGTGGCGTTGTCCGAGAGGCGGAACACCGCCACGGCGTCCACCAGCTGGCCGGCCTGGGTCTTGAGGCTGTCGGCGGCTGCAGCACTTTGTTCCACCAGGGCGGCGTTTTGCTGGGTGGCCTGGTCCATCTGCGTGATGGCCTCGCCGACCTGTGAGACGCCCTGGCTTTGTTCGCTGCTGGCAGCGCTGATCTCGCCCATGATGTCGGTCACGCGCCGAATCGCGCTGACCACTTCGGTCATCGTGGCGCCGGCCTTGTCCACCAGGGCCGTGCCGCGCTCCACGCGTTCCACACTGGTTCCAATCAGACCCTTGATCTCCTTGGCGGCCTCGGCGCTGCGTTGCGCCAGGCTGCGCACCTCGCCCGCCACCACGGCAAAGCCCCGACCCTGTTCGCCCGCGCGTGCGGCCTCCACAGCCGCGTTCAGCGCCAGGATGTTGGTCTGGAAGGCGATGCCATCGATCACGCTGATGATGTCGGCGATCTTGCGGCTGCTGTCGTTGATGCCCTTCATGGTGTCCACCACCTCGGCCACAACGTCTCCGCCCTGCACGGCCACGGTGCTGGCGCTCATGGCCAGCTGGTTGGCGGTGCGGGCGTTGTCGGCGTTCTGGCGCACGGTGGAGCCCAGCTCTTCCATGGAGGCTGCGGTTTCCTCCAGTGCGCTGGCCTGCTGTTCTGTGCGGGCACTCAGGTCGTTGTTGCCTGATGCAATCTCGGCACTGGCCGTGGCCACGCCCTCGGCGCTGTTGCGCACGTTGCCCACGATGGTGGCCAGGCGCGATTGCATGGTGGACAGTGCTTGGAGCAACTGGCCGGTTTCGTCATTGCCACTGGTAGTAATGGGGTGGGTCAGGTCGCCATCTGCAATGCTTTCGGCGGCTTGTTGGCCTTGCTGCAAGGGGCGCACGATGGAGCGCGTGACGGTCAGGCCCATCAATGCGCCTAGCGCGACGGCCACCAGCGTGCCTACGCCCAATAGCACCTGGCTGGCTTTGGCCAGGGTGGAGGTGTCTGCCTGGCTTTCGGCCAGCTGGGCGGCCATGGTTTTGCGCAGGTCGTCGAGGGATTGAAGGTATTTGTCGGCCAGCGGGCGCAGGTCCTTGTCCACGAGGGCGGGCACGTTGGGTTCGCCACCGCGGTGCAGTTCCCGGATTTCGTTGAGCTTGTCGTTGTAGGCCTGCCGGGCCGTCGCAATTGCGGCCAGAAGCCCCTTGGCCTGGTCGCCTTGCACCAGTGCCTCAATGCGCTTGACCTTGGCTTCCATGCCCTTCGCCGTCGCCTGGGTATCGGCGGTGAGCTTGTCCATGTAGTCGCGGTCGATGGCCTTGAGGAAGGCCTCGGTGCGTACCCAGTTCAGCCGGATGTCTGACGCCCAGTCCTCCACAAGGGTTTGCTGCTCGATCTCCTGCGTGGCGACGCGCTCGCTGGCACTTTGCAGGCTGGCAATGCGCCACATCCCTGTGGCCGCAATGAGAGCCGTGATGAGAAGAATGGCGCCGAAGGATGCGCCCAGGCGCAGGCCGACGGAAAGGTTGCTGAGTTTCATGGTGGTGTCTGGCGCGTAAGGGGGCTGGGGGCAGAAGGGGCGTTACAGACGGCTCGTTGCGGGGCGCGGATAGCGCACAAAGCTCGGTTCAGGCCGTGGCCTCGGGCGCTGCGGGTGCACGCAGCGGGAGGCCGGTTGTCGCGTTGTCAAAAAGGGCTGGAAAGGTTGGGCAATGGCTGGGGCGGGGACTGAGGCACAGGCTACTCCCGGGT
>NZ_QAIM01000114.1:0-9966 GCF_003061035.1 Acidovorax sp. HMWF018 | reverse complement strand
GCCATGACGGCGGCCCGGTGCGGGCGCCGCTGACGGACCTCAAGCCCCATGAGATGGAAGAGCTCAAGGCGCTGATTGACAAGCTCGGGCCGCAGTAAGCGCGGCCTGGCGCAGGGCCTGGTTCACCAGGCCCTCGTTTTTTGCTCCCATTGCAGACCCCCCCTACACCCCGGGCCCGGCCGTGCACAGGTCCGGAGGCAGTCGTGGCACGCCCATTCCCAAAACCCCAACACAACAACGGAGACAGACAAAATGTTCAAGCAAATCGTTCTCGCCGCGGCCGCCGCCGTGACCATTGCCGCGCTCGCAGGTTGCGCCACGGGTGCGGCAGCCACAGCCTCCTCGGCATCGCCCGAACAGGCAGTGGCTGCCGCCGCAGAAAAGCTGCGCGTGGCCATGATTGACCCCACGCCCGCTGCACTGACCGCCCTCGTCGCCGACGACCTGAGCTACGGCCATTCGGGCGGCCGCGTGGACACCAAGGACAGCTTCATCGGCGACCTGATCGCTGGCAAGTCCGACTTCGTGACCATCGCCATCACCGACCAGACCATCAAGGTGGTGGGCAACACCGCCATCGTGCGTCACACCCTCACAGCCGACACCAACGATTCGGGCAAGCCCGGCAAGGTGCAGATCAAGATCCTGGGCGTGTGGCAACAACAGCAAGGGGGCCAGTGGAAGCTGCTGGCGCGCCAGGCCGTGCGCGTCGCGGCATGATGTAGACACATCGGGGCGGCTGTGTGCCGCCTTATGCCGCCCCTTGCATTTTTTGGCACTGTTGCCCCACGAAACCATGACCACGACTCCCCCTCGCATCCTGCAAATCGGCCGCCTGCCCCTTCCCGCACTGGAAGCCGAACTGGCTGCCCGTTACAGCGTCGCCTGCCTGGCCGACCAGACCGATCAGGCGGCTTTGCTGGCGTCGCACGGTGCGGAGTTCACGGGGGTGGTGACCACCGCAGCCATCGGCCTCAAGGGCGAAGTCATTGCGGCATTGCCCAACCTTCGGGTGATCAGCAGTTTTGGCGTGGGTTTTGATGCGCTGGACATCGATGCAGCCAAGGCCCGGGGTGTGCAGGTGGGCTACACACCCGGCGTGCTCAACGACTGTGTGGCCGACATGGCGTTCGCGCTGATGCTGGATGTGTCACGCCACGTGGCCGCCAGCGACCGTTTTGTGCGCCGTGGTGAATGGCCGAAGGCCAGATACGCACTGGGCACCCGCGTGTCCGGCAAGCGGCTGGGCATCGTGGGCATGGGCCGCATCGGGCAGGCCGTGGCCGAGCGTGCGAGCGGCTTTCGCATGGAGGTGGGGTACCACAACCGCCGCCCGGCGCAGGAATGCACACTGCCCTACTTCGAGTCGGTGACCGCGCTGGCGCAGTGGGCCGACTACCTCGTGCTCACCGTTGCAGGCGGCGCTGCAACGCGCCACCTCGTCAACCGCGATGTGCTGGAGGCCTTGGGCCCCAACGGATTTCTCATCAATGTGGCGCGTGGCAGTGTGGTGGACGAGGCGGCACTGATCGATGCGCTGACCGAGCGCCGCATTGCCGGCGCCGGGCTGGACGTGTTTGAGAACGAACCCAGCGTGCCCGCCGCGCTGATGGCGCTGGACAGCGTGGTGCTGACCCCGCACACCGCCAGCGCCACCCACGAAACCCGCCGCGCCATGGCAGACCTGGTGCTGGAGAACCTGGCATCCTTCTTTGCGACGGGCACCGTGCGCACGCCGGTGCCAGGCACGCCGGGCGCTTGAGCCCGCCACGGCGCGCTGTGTAACGCAGCTGCCCTCACAGGGAGGGTGTGGAGCGGCTCAGCGTGTCATTTCACGCGGTCGCGCGAGATGTCCATGATCATGCGCGTGGCCAGGTACAGGCGCGGCACGATGGTGTTGATCTGCACGTACTCCGCATCGTTGGAGTGCGCGCCGTAGCCCGACAGGCCCATGCCCTCCACCACCGCGCCCTTGGTCTTGAGCGCCGCAAACGCTGCGTCGGTGCCGCCGCCCGTGGCTTTCTCCACCACATTGAGCGACATGCCCAGCTCCTGGTAGATGACCTTGCCGTAACCCGCCACGCGGCGGGATGCGTCGCTGGCCTCCAGCGGCGGGCGGCGCACTTCAAACTTCACATCCACCTTGGATGCGGGCAGCAGCTTGCTCTTGACCTTCTCTTGCAGGCCTTTCTCCAGCCCGTCGAAGTCCGCCACACGCAGCGCGCGCGCATCGGCCTGGGCCGTGGCTTCGGCCGGAATCACGTTGCGGTTGGTACCTGCCTTGGACACCGTCCAGTTCAGCTTGAGGCCCTCGTCGGACTTGGACAAGTCCTTCATTTGCAGCAGCTGGTGCGACAGCTCATACAGCGCGTTCACGCCATCCTCGGGCTTGGCCCCGGCGTGCGATGCCTTGCCCTGCACCGTGAGGTAGGCCGCCCCAATGCCGCTGGTGGCCAGGCGCAGCGTGCCGTCGGTGCCGCCGCCTTCGAACGACAACACCACGTCCTGCTCAGACGCCACACGGGTGATGGTGCTGCGCCAGCCGGGCGAGCTGATTTCTTCGTCACCGTTGATCAGCACGGTGAGCGTGCCGTAGTCCTTGAAGTTGAGCTTTTGCAGCAAGGCCACGGTGTGGATGATGAGCGCGATGCCCTGCTTGTCGTCCGAGATGCCCAGGCCATAGGCCTTGTCACCATCGATGCGGAAAGGCTGGCCCTTGAGCATGCCTTTCAGGTACACCGTGTCCATGTGCGCGATGAGCATGATCTTCTTGCTGCCCGTGCCCTTGAACACGGCCTGCACAGCAGGGCCCACCTTCTCGGGGGTATCGTCGAGGCGGTAGATATCGCTGGTCTGCAGCACGTCCACCGTGCCGCCCAGTTGCTTGAGCTGGCTGGCAATGCGCTCGGCGATCTGGTTCAGGCCTTCGATGTCCTTGCTGCCCGACTCGATATGCACCAGGTCACGCAGGGTGTCGAGCAGCGGCTGCTGCTCCTTCTGGGCCAGCGCATGGACATCAGCCACCGGCGCAGCGTGGGCCACGGCGGCGGCAAACGCCAGCGCCAGCGAGGCCATCAGGGGGCGGACAAACGAAGGGGCTGAGTGTGGGCGGCGCTGCGGATGGTGCATGGTGCGAAGGCTCGGTGAAGGGATGAGGAAAGCGATTATGGAGTCTTGCAACACCAATTTCAAACACTGATCCCCCTTGCAATGTTTCGGTCAGCGCCTGCGCGCCAGACTCAGCCCGCAGGCGCAAACACCTCGGGGCCCAGCCGTGACCTGTGGCCCCGGGGTTCGAACAGCCACATGCCATACAGCGGCAGAGATTCCGCCAGCCGCAGGGGCGCCACCAGCGTGGACGCACCGCCCAGCAACGCAGGGTGCGGCACAACAGCCAGCAGGTCGGACTGCGCCACCAGGTGCAGCAGGCTGGCAAAGTCGGGGCAGCGCGCCGCCATCCTTGGGGCAGGCATTCGCCGCACGCGGTGCGCTTCCGTCAACACGTCCACCGGCCCACTGACGCTGGGCCCCACACAGGCCCACGCAGCGCCCTGCAGTTGCACCAGCGACTGGGCCCGGGCCAATGGGTGGCCTTTGCGCGCATAGACCTGGGGCTGCAACTCGTACAGGGGCCGCTCCACCACGTCGGGGTGCACAAACTTGCGCGGCTTGGGGGCGATGACCGCATCAAAGCGCCGCTGCAGCAGGCCTTCCAGCAGGCTGCCTTCATCGGCTGTCGCCATCTCCAGGGAGCGCCGGGCGTTGGGCAGGCACCAGCTGGCATACAGCAGCGGACCGCAGACCACCGCCGCAGAAGACGTGAGACCCACCCGCAGCCGATGCTGGTCTGCCGCAGTCACCGAAGCGCGGGGCAGCGCCTCCACCCCCTGTGCCAGCGGCAGCGCCTGCGCGGCCACTGCCCGGGCCAGGTCGGTGGGCACATGGCGGCGCCCCTCCCGCACCAGCAAGGGCTGCGCAAAGTGGGCTTGCAGTGCTTTCATGCCATGGCTTATCGCGGGCTGCGACACGCCGCAGGCCTTGGCCGCCAAGGCAAACGAGCCTTGTTCGATGACCGCATGGAGGTATTGCAGGTAGCGCAGATACATAAACACCTTTTATGTATAAGCCACCATTGTCTCTTGTCGTGCGGCGCGGAGTTGGCGAAGCTACGCACTCCACTCCACGCCCTTTGCATCGCCACGTATGAGCCACAACCCCATCGACACCGTCCGCACCTACCTCGCCCACCTGCATGCCAGCCATACCGACGGGCTGATTGCCTGCTTTGAAGACGATGGCGTGGTGCACTCGCCCTTTCTGGGCACGATGCGCGCAAGCGACTTTTTCCAAAAGCTCGCCCAGGCTTCCAGCGGCAGCGTGATCACCGTGCTGGATCTGTTCGTCTCCGCGCAACAAGACAACGGCGGCGCCGTGCGGGTGGCCGCCTATTTCCGCTACGACTGGACTTTGAACGATGGGCGCGAGGTGACTTTCACCTGCGTGGATGTGTTCACGTTCGACGCGGGCAGCACCCGCATCCGCGACATGAACATCGTCTACGACACCCACCCGCTGCGGGAGGAGGTGGGCGACAAGTACGCGCCTGATCCGGTCACAACAGCTCCACGCCCTTGAGCGTCACAAAACTCGTCTCGCGCGTGACCTGCACAAAGTCCTGCAGATACGGCTTGGCCGACAGGCTGGGTAGGCACGCGGCATGCAGCTCGCCGCGCAGGCCTTTTTCACCAGGGCCAGCTGCAATGGGCCGCGCCGTCACATACCCCCGGTCCAGATAGCTCTGCACCGCCCACAGCGGCAGCGCTGCCACGCCGCGCCCGCTGGCCACCAGCTGCAGCATGGCCACCGTCAGCTCGGTGGTGCGGCGCGGGGGGCGCACCCCGGCGGGCTCCAGCACCTGGCGGATCAGGTCCAGCATTTCGTCGGGCACGGGGTAGGTGATGATGGTCTGGTCGGCAAAGTCCTGCGCCACCAGGTGCGGCTTGGCCACCAGCGGGTGCGTGTTGGCCAGCAGTGCGCGGATTTCAAAGCCAAACAGCGCGTGGTAGTCCACGCCCGCCTCATCACCATCGACCTCCGACACGATGGCCACATCGGCCCGGCCCTGGTGCAGCAGACCCACAGGGTCGGCGTGAAAGCCGCTCACGATGTCCAGCTCCACCTCGGGCCAGCGGGTGCGAAAGGCGTCCATGGCAGGCATCAGCCAGTCAAAGCAGGTGTGGCATTCCACCGCAATGCGCATCTGCCCGCCCTGCCCCAGCACCAGGCGGGCAATGTCGCGCTCGGCCCCTTCCACCTGCGGCAGCATCGCATCGGCCAGCGCGAGCAGGCGTTCGCCCACGGCGGTGAACTGCGGCGGCACCGATTTGCGCTCAAACAGCGGCTGGCCGTAGCGGTCTTCCAGCAGCTTGATCTGGTGCGACAGCGCCGACTGCGTGAGGTTGAGCAACTGCGCGGCCCGCACCAAGCTGCCGCTGTCACGCAGGGCCACCAGCGTGCGCAGGTGGCGCACTTCCAGGATCGACTGATTCATTATAAATTTTCAAGTTGATCGACTAAAACTTTCGTTTGAATAATAAACGAGCCCGCGCGACCATCGGTGCCTTCATTGCATTGCTCCATTCAGAAGAAGGAAATCACCATGTCGCTCGCCGCAGTCGCCGTAACAGCAGCCACCCGCCGCCCCGTGCTCACGCACACCCTGGGGTTTCCACGCATGGGGGCGCAGCGTGCGCTGAAATTCGCGCTCGAATCCTTCTGGCGCGGCGACAGCACCGAGGCCGAGCTGCAGGCCACCGCTACCCAGCTGCGCCAGCAACACTGGCAGGCGCAGGCCGACGCAGGCCTGGGTTATGTGACCGTGGGCGACTTTGCGCTGTACGACCACGTGGCCAACCACATCCAGCTGCTGGGCTGCGAGCCTGCGCGCTTTGGCTTTGACGCCCACACGCCCGAGCTGGCGCGTTACTTTGCGATGGCGCGGGGAGTATCGGCCCAAGCCGCCGACGACCACCAGGGTTGCAGCGCGGGTTGCCAGGCTACGCACCACACCGCTGGCCAGCCCGCACTGGAGATGACCAAGTGGTTTGACACCAACTACCACTACCTCGTGCCCGAGTTCAGCACCCACACCCAGTTCCACCTGGCCAGCGAGCGCCTGTTTGCCGAAGTGGCCGAGGCCCAAGCACTGGGCCACCGCGTCAAGGCCGTGCTGCTGGGGCCGCTGAGCTTCTTGTGGCTGGGCAAATCCAAGGCGGCAGGTTTTGACCGGTTCAGCCTGCTGGAGCAACTGCTGCCGGTGTACGAGGCCGTGCTGGCACGCCTGAAGGCCCAGGGCGTGGAATGGGTGCAGATCGACGAGCCCATCCTGGGCCTGGACCTGCCCGACGTGTGGCGCCATGCCTTTGAGCCCAGCTACTGGCAACTCGCCCGCAGCGCGCCCAAGCTGCTACTGGCCACCTACTTCTCGCCCCTGGCCGAGAACCTGCGCCTGGCCTGCCAGCTGCCCGTGGCCGGCCTGCATGTGGACGCCGTGCGCGCCCCTGACGAACTGGTGGGCGTGGCCGACTGGCTGCCGTCGCACAAGGTGCTGTCGGTGGGCATCGTGGACGGCCGCAACATCTGGCGCACTGACCTGGATGCGGCGCTGCAAAAGCTGCGCCCCGTGGCCGACAAGCACCAGGGCGAGGTGTGGCTGGCGCCATCGTGCTCGCTGCTGCATGTGCCGTTCAGCTTAGAGGCCGAAACACAGCTGGACGCCGAGGTGAAGTCCTGGCTGGCGTTTGCGGTGGAAAAGCTCGATGAGCTGCGTGTGCTTGCCACCGCCTTGTCACGAGACGAGGCAGCGGTGGACGACGAACTGCACGCCGCCCGCACCGCCCTGGCCGCGCGCCGCGCCAGCCCGCGTGTGCACCGCGCCACCGTGGCGGCCCGCATTGCCGCGGCGGCGCCAGGGGCCGACCAGCGCGCCAGCGCCTTCCCTGCCCGGCAAAAGGCCCAGCGCGCACGGCTGAAGCTGCCGCTGCTGCCCACCACCACGATTGGCTCGTTCCCGCAGACGGCGGAGATCCGCGCCGCACGCGCCGCCTTCAAGCGCGGGGCACTGGATGCGGCCCACTACCAACAGAAGATGGAAGCTGAAATTGCCCTGGCTGTGCGCAAGCAGGAAGCCTTGGGGCTGGACGTGCTGGTACACGGCGAAGCCGAACGCAACGACATGGTCGAATACTTTGGCGAGCAACTCGACGGCTTTGCCTTCACCGCCAACGGCTGGGTGCAAAGCTATGGCTCGCGCTGCGTGAAGCCGCCCATCATCTACGGCGACGTGGCCCGCCCCACGCCCATGACGGTGGCCTGGACCCAGTACGCGCAGAGCCTCACCGCCAAACCCATGAAAGGCATGCTCACCGGCCCCATCACCATTCTGCAATGGAGCTTTGTGCGCGACGACCAGCCCCGCACCACTACGGCCGACCAGATCGCCTGGGCCATCCGAGACGAGGTGTGCGACCTCGAAGCCGCCGGCATCGCCATCATCCAGATCGACGAGCCCGCCATCCGCGAGGGCTTGCCGCTGCGTCGCGCGGGGTGGAAGAGCTATCTGGACCGCGCCACGCGCGCCTTCCGCATCAGTGCCAGCGGCGTGCGCAACGACACGCAGATCCACACCCACATGTGCTACAGCGAGTTCAACGACATCCTGCCCGCCATTGCGGCCATGGATGCGGATGTGATCACGATTGAGACGAGCCGCTCGGACATGGAGCTGCTGCAGGGGTTCGGTGATTTCCGCTACCCCAACGAGATCGGCCCCGGCGTGTACGACATCCACTCGCCCCGCGTGCCTGGCGTGCAGGAGATGGCTGCGCTGCTGGAAAAAGCCGCCGAGGTCGTGCCCGTGGAGCACCTGTGGGTGAACCCCGACTGCGGCCTCAAGACCCGGGGCTGGCCCGAGACCGAAGCCGCCCTGCGCCACATGGTGCAGGCGGCGCAGGCAGTGCGCGAGCGGTTGCTGGAAGAGGCGGCGCTGGCCTGACGGCCCCCCCGGTTCAGCCCGCAGCGCGCTTCATCTCGGCCAGCTTCACCAGCACCTGCAGCGCGTGGTTCAGCGGCGTCGGCACGCCCAAGGCGGCGCCGCGCTTGACCACGTAGCCATTCAGGTGGTCGATCTCGGTGGGCCTGCCCCGCGCCAGGTCCTGCGCGGTGGACGAATACTGGCCGGGCATGGTGCTGGCAATGCCGCGCACGGCGGCCTGCACATCGCCCGGAATCGTCACTCCGTCAGCAGCCGCCACCGCCAGGCACTCGGCCACGATGTCGGCAATCACCTGCGTCACGCCGGGCACCTGCACCAGCGGGCCGTAGGGCTGCTGCGACAGGGCCGACAGCGCGTTGTAGGCGCTGTTGAGCACCAGCTTGGCCCAGAGCGCGCCGCGCACGTTGTCTGACACCTGGGTGGGAATGCCCGCCGCCGTGAGCTGACGGGCCACCTCGTCGCTGCGCGGCGAAGGTGCAATCACCAGCTCGCCCCGGCCATGGTGCACCACATGCCCGGGGCCGCCCATGGCAGTAGCCACATAGACCACCGCGGCTGCCACGGGGGTGCTGGCGTCCAGCACGGCGCGCACGCGTTCGTCATTGTCCACACCGTTCTGCAAGGTCAGCACCAGCGCGCCAGGCGCCAGGTGGGGACGAATCTGCTGCGCGGCGTCTTCCGAGTCGGACGACTTCACGCAGAACAGCACCACGTCCGCGCCGTGCACGGCGCTGGCCTCGGTGCTGGCCGCCAGGGGCACCTGCACATCCATCGCCGCCGTCTGCAGCCGCAACCCGTTGTCGCGCACAGCCAGCACGTGGGCGGGCCGCCCGATGAGCGTGACGGCATGGCCCGCCCGGGCGAGCAAGGCACCAAAGTAGCAGCCCACCGCACCCGCGCCCATCACGGCAAAGCGCAGGGGCGGTGCAATGTCCAAGGCAGTGGGCAGGGAGGCAGATGAATCAGCAGCAGCGGTCATGGCGGTGTCCCGGTGGGCAAGGCACAGAAGGGTCGGTCACAAGGCGCCCCACTATATCGGCGGCAGCCTGCGCACCAAAAATCAAGGTTTTTTGGGCTGATGCGTTAGTCGAACATGCCTTATCAGCTATCAAATACGTAGCAAATTGACCCTCTGCAAGGCTGCTTGCAGGGGCGCACTCCCTTCACTCGCGCCATTTCCAGCACCGCGAACCCCCGTCCGTTACCTCCCGTTCGTGGGCTCCCACCCCGCTCAAAGGCCCCTCTCCATTGTCAGGAATTTAATCAATGCAAAGACAATAATTGTCTAGTCAATTAAATTCGCATCCATGTCAGCCCCTCCCAAACCCAGCCAAGCCCCCGCGTTCTACAACGCCGAGCACTACGACCCCAGCAAGCTGGTGCCCGAAAACAGCGTCGGCTACCTGATGCGCAAGGTGATGTCGTCCATCCGCACGCAGGCCGATGCCCAGCTGTCTTTGCACGAACTCACCTACGCCCAGTGGCTGCCACTGTTCAAGTTGTCCCTGTGCGAGACCGCCACCGTGGCCAGCCTGGCGCGTGACCTGGAGACCGACCCCGCCTCCATGACCCGGTCGCTCGACCGCATGGAGGCCAAGGGTCTGGTGGTGCGGGAGCGTTCCACCGTGGACCGCCGCGTCGTGCAGCTCAGGCTCACGGCCGAGGGTCAGCGCATTGCAGCCCTGGTGCCCCCCGTGCTGGCCGACGTGCTCAACGGCCACCTCAGCGACTTCAGCCATGACGAGTGGCAGCTTTTGCTGTCCATGCTGCGCCGCATGCTGGCCAACGGCGAAGCGCTGCGCCAGCAGACCCCCTCACCCACCGAACCCGCAGCCGGTTGACCCCGCCCTGTTGCCCTGCCCCCTGGAGATTTCCGTGACCGTCACTGCCCCCACCTCCCTGTCCACCCGCTC
>NZ_QAIM01000113.1:36232-41653 GCF_003061035.1 Acidovorax sp. HMWF018 | reverse complement strand
TGGTGCCACCACGACTGCTGCCTGGGCGCGGCGTGCAGCGTTGCGGTGGCGCCACCAGCGCGGCACCATGCCCAAGGCCCCAACGACCAGACCTGCGGCAAATGCGGTCAGCACCACCAGCACCAGCGGCGCGCGCCATTGCGTGCCAAAGAAGAAATGCACGGTCGCATCCTGCTGGTTGTTCAGCGCGAAGGCGAAGAGCGTAAAAAAAATGGCTGCCTTGAGCAGCCACAGGAGGTATTTCATCGGTCTCCCCAGTGGTGGGGCGATTCTAAGAGCTTGGCGCAGGGGGCCTGTGGATGCCTTCTCTCAGGTCAATACAAGCCAAAACGGCAGCAGGCGCTAGTGAATCATGCGCTTGCTGCTATCAATTTGATATCAGTTGCCCAGGGTGCCCGTTGCGGGCGGTGCCTTTTCTTCCATTTCGGCCGTGCGTTTGTCGACGGCTTCGCGCAGGGCCTTGCCCGGCTTGAAATGGGGCACACGCTTTTCGGGAATGGCCACGGCCTCGCCGCTGCGTGGATTGCGGCCCATGCGGGGAGGGCGGTGGTTGACCGAGAAGCTGCCAAAGCCCCGGATCTCGATGCGGTGCCCGCGCACCAGGGCCTCGCCCACGGCGTCCAGAATGGTCTTGACGGCGTATTCGGCATCGCGGTGGGTGAGCTGGCCGAAACGGGCGGCCAGTTCTTCGACGAGGTCTGAGCGGGTCATGGAATCTTGGGACATAGGCAGTCTTGGCTGAAAAAAGAGCGGGCGCCGAGGCGCCCGCTGTCTGACCGTTTAACGGGTCAGCGCTTTACTTTTCCGAGTTGTCCAGCTTGGCGCGCAGCAGGGCGCCCAGGCTGGTCGTGCCGGCGCTTTCGCGGCTCGATTGCTGGCTCAGGTTGGCCATGGCGCCTTGTTCGTCAGCCATGTCCTTCTGCTTGATCGACAGCTGGATGTTGCGGGTCTTGCGATCCACGTTCACCACCACGGCCGTGACTTCGTCGCCTTCCTTCAGCACATTGCGGGCATCTTCCACGCGGTCGCGGGAGATTTCCGAAGCGCGCAGGTAGCCCACGATGTCTTCGCCGAGGTCGATTTCAGCGCCACGGGCGTCCACGGTCTTGACCTTGCCGGTCACCGTCTGGCCCTTGTCGTTCACGGTCACGAAGGTCGTGAATGGGTCGCCGTCGAGCTGCTTGATGCCCAGCGAGATGCGTTCGCGGTCCACGTCCACGGCCAGCACGATGGCTTCCACTTCCTGGCCCTTCTTGTAGTTGCGAACAGCGGCTTCGCCGGGTTCGTTCCACGACAGGTCAGACAGGTGCACCAGGCCGTCGATGCCTGCAGCCAGGCCCACGAACACGCCGAAGTCGGTGATCGACTTGATCGGACCCTTCACGCGGTCGCCGCGCTTCGTGTCCTGTGCGAATTCTTGCCATGGGTTGGCCTTGCACTGCTTCATGCCCAGGCTGATACGGCGCTTGTCTTCGTCGATTTCCAGAACCATGACTTCGACTTCGTCGCCCAGCGAAACCAGCTTGGCGGGAGCGATGTTCTTGTTGGTCCAGTCCATTTCAGACACGTGCACCAGGCCTTCGATGCCGGGTTCGAGTTCCACGAATGCGCCGTAGTCGGCAATGTTCGTGATCTTGCCGAACAGGCGGGTGCCTTGGGGGTAGCGGCGGTTCACGCCCATCCATGGGTCGTCGCCCATTTGCTTCAGACCCAGCGAGACACGGTTCTTCTCGGTGTCGAACTTGAGGATCTTGGCAGTGATTTCCTGGCCAGCGGTCACCACTTCGGAGGGGTGACGCACGCGGCGCCATGCCATGTCGGTGATGTGCAGCAGGCCATCGATGCCGCCCAGGTCCACGAACGCACCGTATTCGGTGATGTTCTTGACCACGCCTTGAACGATGGAGCCTTCCTTCAGGGTTTCCATCAGCTTGGCGCGCTCTTCGCCCATGGAGGCTTCCACCACAGCGCGGCGGCTCAGCACCACGTTGTTGCGCTTGCGGTCCAGCTTGATGACCTTGAATTCCATGGTCTTGTTTTCGTACGGCGTCAGATCCTTGATCGGACGGGTATCGATCAGCGAACCGGGCAGGAATGCGCGGATGCCGTTGACCAGAACGGTCAGACCGCCCTTGACCTTGCCGCTGGTCGTGCCAGTGACGAATTCGCCGGATTCCAGGGCCTTTTCCAGGCTCATCCAGGAAGCCAGACGCTTGGCGGTGTCGCGCGACAGGATGGTGTCGCCGTAGCCGTTTTCGATGGAGCCAATGGCCACCGACACGAAGTCTCCCACTTGGACTTCGACTTCGCCCTTGTCGTTCTTGAACTCTTCCAGCGGCACGTAGGCTTCGGACTTGAGGCCAGCGTTCACAACCACGAAGTTGTGCTCAACGCGCACGACTTCAGCGGTGATGACTTCGCCTGGGCGCATTTCCGTGCGCTGCAAGGATTCTTCAAAAAGGGCGGCAAAAGATTCGGACATGTGTTTCCTTGCCACAAACAGGATTCCGGCAGCACCATTGCTACCGTTTTTATAGCTGCTTGCGGTGGTTTTTTGCGGCAGAGCCGCGGGTTAGGTTATCGATCCACACAACCTGTGCGCTGACGCGCGATGGGGGCTGCGTGGGCCTGTGGCAAGGCCTTTCGGCACTGCCTGGAGCCCGAAGGCTCCACGTTGTCAGCGCTGCGCAGAAGCTGCGAAGGGCTGGCGCTCCTGCCACCAAGCCAAAACCTTCTCGACGGCTTGTTCAATCGTCAAATCGGAGTTGTCCAGGACCAGAGCGTCTTGCGCGGGCTTCAAGGGAGCAACGCTGCGGGAACTGTCCCGGGCGTCGCGCGCCTCCAAATCTGCGCGAAGGTCTTCTATACTAGCCGAAAAACCCTTAGAAATCAACTGCTTATAACGGCGTTCTGCGCGGCAGGCGGCGCTGGCCGTGAGATACACCTTCAAGGGGGCCTCGGGGAAGATCACGGTGCCCATGTCGCGGCCATCGGCCACCAGCCCCGGCAGGCGCTGGAAGCTGTGTTGCAGGTCCACCAGCGCCGTGCGCACGGCAGGCAGGGCGGACACACGGGACGCGTTCATACCGGCTTCTTCGGTGCGGATGGCCTCGGTCACGTCGTCGCTGCCCAGCCACACCTTGCCGCCCTCAAACCGCACCGGCAGCGTCTGGGCCAGGGTGGCGATACGGGCTTCGTGGTCCGCATCGATGGCGAAACCCGCCCGCAGCGCGGCGAGGGCGGTGATGCGGTACATCGCGCCGGAATCCAAAAAGCGATAGCCCAGCCGTTGCGCCACCGCCGCCGCCACCGTGCCCTTGCCCGAGGCTGTCGGGCCGTCAATACAGATCACCGGGATGTGAGAGGTTTCGACCTGGGCGACCGAGAACAGCGCCTCGAAATAGTCCGGGAACGTCTTGGCTACGCACTTGGGGTCTTCGATGCGCACCGGCAGACGCGCCGGATTGAAGGCGGCCAGCGAGAAGCACATGGCCACGCGGTGGTCGTCGTAGGTGTGGATGCTGGCGGCTTTCCAGTCAGCGGACTGGGCGGGAGGCGTCACGCGGATGTAGTCCGCACCTTCCTCCACCGTGGCGCCGAGCTTGCGCAGCTCGGTGGCCATGGCGGCGATGCGGTCGGTTTCCTTCACGCGCCAGCTGGCGATGTTGGTCAGCGTGGTCGTGCCCTCGGCATACAGGGCCATCACGGCCAGCGTCATGGCCGCATCAGGGATGTGGTTGCAGTCCAGGTCAATGGCCTTGAGGGGCCAGGCGCCGCGTTCGATCTGCAGCCAGTTGGGGCCCCCGGTGATCACCGCGCCCATGGCCCGGGCCGCTTCGACAAAGCGAATATCGCCCTGGATCGAGTCCAGGCCCACGCCTTGTATCTTGATGCCGGATTTGGCATCGTTTTGGCCAGTAGCGCTAGTCGCTATTGCTCCAAGCGCTATGAAATAGCTAGCGGATGAGGCGTCTGCCTCCACATGAATACTGCCGGGCGACTGGTAGCGGCTACCCGCCGCGATGGTGAAACGCTGCCAGTTCTGGTGCTCGACCACGATGCCAAACCGCGCCAGCAGCTGCAGCGTGATGGCGATGTAGGGTTTGGAGATCAGCTCGCCCACCACCTCGATCACGATGGCCTGCGCGCCGGCCGCCAGCGGCAGCGCCATGAGCAGGGCAGTGAGGAATTGGCTGGACACGTCGCCACGTACGCGGATGGGCGCTGCCAGCGCAAGCGGGGGCACGCCCTGGCCGTGGGCGATCCTGAGTGGTGGGTAGCCGTCGTTGCCCAGGTAGTCGATCTGGCAGCCCAGCTGGCGCAGGGCATCAATCAGGTCGCCAATCGGGCGCTCGTGCATGCGTGGCACGCCCGACAGTTCGAACTCGCCGCCCAGCAGCGCCAGCGCTGCCGTGAGTGGGCGCATGGCCGTGCCCGCATTGCCCAGGAACAGCTTGGCGGGGGATTGGGGCAGGCGACCACCCAGGCCCGTGATGCGCACCGTGCTTCCAGCCTCATCCACCGTGCACCCGATCTGGCGCAGAGCGTCCAGCATCACGCGCGTGTCGTCGGACGCCAGCAGGTCGTGCACGGTGGTGGTGCCGTTGCTCAGCGCTGCCAGCAGCAGCACGCGGTTGGAGATGCTCTTGGAGCCTGGCAGGTGGACTTCACCCGCAGCGGCTTGCAAAGGGGGAAGATCGAGGAATGCGGTGCTGTACATCGTTGTGTTGTGTCCAATTGCGGCTCAAAGAGCGTTCGTGCGGCCGGCAGCCTGCAGAACTGGCGCGCCCCAACACCAGTGCACCCGTGGAGCTGGCTTCGCCAGGCCACCGGGTGCGTCCCCCTTGGGGGAAGGCGCCGAAGGCGACTCAGGGGGTCATTTCCGCTTCGCGCCCATGCGCCAATGCGCACGGGTTTCGCTGGCCAGGGTCAGCATGTCTTCAAGCGCCTGGGCATTGCCTTTTTCCATGGCCTGCTCGATGTTGCGCAGGGCCTGCTGGAACAGCTTGGACTGGGAAATCAGCTCGTCCCGGTTGGACAGCAGGATGTCGCGCCACACCTTGGGGTCGCTGGCGGCAATGCGGGTGAAGTCGCGGAACCCGGGGCCTGCGAGGGACAGAAAGTCGTCACCGTGCGTCTGGCCCGTGATGCTGTTCATCATGGCAAACGCGAGCAAATGGGGCAGGTGGCTGACGGCGGCAAAGGCCGCGTCGTGCGACTCCGGCGACATGCTGGTCACGCGGCAGCCCAGCGCAGTCCAGATCTTTTCGGCGTCCTGCAGCTGGGCCGTCAGGGTGCGCTCGGTGGGAGTCAGGATCACCTGGCGCCCGCTGTACAGGTCGGCTTCGGCGTGTTCCACGCCCGACACCTCGCGCCCGGTGATGGGGTGTGCGGGCACGAAGGAGCCCACCTGGTCCCGCA
>NZ_QAIM01000113.1:35395-36222 GCF_003061035.1 Acidovorax sp. HMWF018 | reverse complement strand
TCTGGGGGGTGACAAGGTGCTTGATGGCCTTGAGGGTGGCCTCGGTGGCTGCCACGGGGACTGCCACTAGCACAATGTCGGCGCCCGCCACAGCCAGTAGCGCGGAAGGCGCCTCGACGTCGATCACGCCCAGCTGGCGGGCGCGGTCGGTGGTGGAGGGCGACTTGCTGTAGCCCACCACGCGTTTGACCAACCCGGCCTTCTTCATGGCCAGGGCGAATGAGCCTCCCATGAGCCCACAGCCGATCAGTCCCAATTGTTCAAACATGGCGGCTGCTCCTCAGGATGACACGGGGTAAGTGCCCAGGACCTTGTAGAACGCACACAGGCTGCGCAGTTCTTCCAGCGCCCGTGCCACGTGGGGCTGGGCGGGGTGGCCGTCGAGATCGATGTAGAAGTAGTACTCCCACTGGCCCGTGCGGGCAGGGCGCGACTCAAAGCGCGTCATGGACACACCGTGCGTCTTGAGCGGCACCAGCAGGTCGTGCACGGCGCCGGGCCGGTTGGGCACCGACACCACGAGGCTGGTGCAATCCTTGCCCGAAGGAGGCGGCGTCTGCAGCGTGTGTGGCAGGCAGATGATGGCGAAGCGGGTGCGGTTGTAGGCGTCGTCCTGGATGGCGTGGGAGACGATGTGCAAGCCAAACTGGGTGGCCGCACGCTCGCTGGAGAGGGCCGCCCAGGCCGGGTTGGTGGTGGCCAGTCGCGCGCCTTCGGCATTGCTGGACACCGGGCGGCGCTCGGCATGCGGCAGGTGCTTGGACAACCAGGCCTGGCATTGGGCCAGCGCCTGCGGATGGGCCAGCACCACCTCGATGCCTTCGAGC
>NZ_QAIM01000113.1:26274-35385 GCF_003061035.1 Acidovorax sp. HMWF018 | reverse complement strand
CACCACATGCGTAGGGGTGTGCAGGAACAAGTCCAGCGAGCGGGTGACCACGCCCTCGGTGGAGTTCTCTACCCCCACCACGCCATATTGGGCACTGCCTGCCGCCGTGGCGTGGAACACCTCGTCGAAGTTGGCGCAGTACATCAGGTCGGCGGCACCGCCGAAGAATTCAATCGCGGCCTGCTCGCAGAACGTGCCCTCGGGGCCCAGCACGGCCACACGCTGGGGCGATTCGAGGGCCAGGCAGGCAGACATGATCTCGCGCCAGATCGCCGCCACGTGCGCACCCTTGAGCGGGCCCGGGTTGGCGTTGGTGATTTTGTCGATGACCTGCGCCACACGGTCGGGGCGGAAGAAGGGCGTGCCTTCACGTTTCTTGACTTCACCCACCTGTTCGGCCACCAGCGCCCTCTGGTTCAGCAGCGTGAGCAGTTGCTGGTCGATGCTGTCGATCTGCACGCGCAGGCTGGTGAGGTCGGGTGAGGCTTGCGGATTGTTCATGGACGGTGGGGTAGCGGTGCGTGCTCTGGGAGCCGTTTTTTTGTTGCTGTCGTGTGGGGTGCGCGCTCAGGCGTGCTTTTGCTCAAATTCTCGCATGTAGTCCACCAGCGCCTGCACGCCCGCCAATGGCATGGCGTTGTAGATGCTGGCGCGCATGCCTCCCACGGACTTGTGGCCTTTGAGCTGCAGCAGCCCGCGCTCCTTGGCACCGGCCAGGAATGCGTCGTTACGGCTTTCGTCACGCAGGAAGAACGGGACGTTCATGCGCGAGCGGCAGTTGGCCGCCACCTTGTTGACGTACAGCTGCGATTGGTCGATAGCGTTGTACAGCAGCGTGGCCTTGGCAATGTTGCGCTGCTCCATGGCGGCCACGCCGGTCAGGCTGCCTTCTGTCTGGCGCTTGAGCCACTGGAAGGTCAGCCCGGCGACGTAGATGCCCCAGGTGGGTGGCGTGTTGTACATCGACTGGTTGTCGGCCACGATTTTGTAGTCGAAAGCGCTGGGGCAGGCGGGCAGGGCATGGCCCAGCAGGTCCTCGCGCACGATCACCAGCGTGAGGCCTGCGGGCCCCAGGTTCTTTTGCGCTCCGCCAAAGGCAAGGCCCACGCGGCTCCAGTCCACGGGCCGCGAGGCCACGTGCGAGGAGAAGTCGATCACCAGCGGCGCATCGCTGCCCAGCGCCTTGAGGTCGGGCAGCTGGTGGAACTCGGTGCCGTGGATGGTTTCGTTGCTGCACAGGTGCAGGTAGCTCGCGCCCCGACTCACTGTCCACGAAGCTGGGTCCGGCACGGTGGTATAGCCCGTCTCTTCACCCGTGGCAACGATGTTGACTTCGGACGCATATTTGCGTGCTTCCTTTTGCGACTTCTGGCTCCAGCTGCCGGTCACCACAAAATCGACCACGCCGGCACGCGACAGGTTGAGCGGAACGATGGCGTTTTCGGCCAAGCCGCCACCTTGCATGAAGAGGATCTTGAAATGCGACGGCACGGCCAGCAGCTCGCGCAGGTCGGCTTCCGCCTTTTCATAGATGGACAGAAACTCCTTGCCGCGGTGGCTCATTTCCATCACGCCCATGCCACTGCCGTGCCAGTCCAGCATCTCGGCGGCGGCTTGTTGCAGGACTTCGGAGGGGATGGCGGCGGGGCCTGCGGAGAAGTTGTAAGGGCGTGTCATTTTAGGGGCTAAAAATGCATCAGGCGCTTATTCAATAAGCGCCTGATGCTTTGCTTTTGATAGCATTAGCGGGGCGTCTTCACGCCCTGCGGTGGTCAGGCGTCGGGGGCTTCAGGTGCGGAGGAAGTGCCACTGTCCGGGCTTGCATCCCCATCAGCTTCTGCATCCGTCACATTGGCGTCGTTCTCAACAATGCGCTGCAACCCACTGAGCTTGGAGCCTTCGTCCAGTGCGATCAGCGTCACGCCCTGCGTGGCACGACCCAGTTCGCGGATCTCGCTCACGCGGGTGCGCACCAGCACGCCCTTGTCGGTGATCAGCATGATCTCGTCATCTGCATGCACCAGCGTGGCGGCAACGACCTTGCCGTTGCGCTCGCTCTGCTGGATGGCGATCATGCCCTTGGTGCCACGGCCATGGCGGGTGTACTCGACGATGCTGGTGCGCTTGCCGTAGCCGTTTTCTGTAGCAGTCAACACACTCTGCGTTTCGTCTTCGGCGACCAGCATGGCGATCACGCTCTGTCCTTCTTCCAGCATCATGCCGCGCACGCCGCGCGCCGCACGGCCCAGTGGGCGCACTCCGCCTCTGTCTTCGTGCTCGTTAAAGCGTACGGCTTTGCCACCATCGCTGAACAGCATCACATCATGCTGGCCGTCGGTGAGAGCGGCACCGATCAAGTAGTCACCGTCATCCAAGTTGACAGCGATGATGCCGCCCTTGCGCGGGTTGCTGAACTCGTCCAGTGCCGTCTTCTTCACGGTGCCCATGCTGGTGGCCATGAACACGTAGCGGTCCGCAGGGAAGCTGCGCATGTCGCCGGTGAGCGGCAGTACCACGTTGATCTTTTCGCCGTCCTGCAGCGGGAACATGTTGACGATGGGGCGTCCACGCGAGCCGCGCGAGCCTGCCGGCACTTCCCACACCTTGAGCCAATACAGGCGGCCACGGTTGGAGAAGCACAGGATGTAGTCGTGTGTGTTGGCGATGAAGAGCTGGTCGATCCAGTCGTCTTCCTTTGTCGCGGTCGCCTGCTTGCCGCGTCCGCCGCGCTTTTGGGCACGGTATTCGGACAGGGGCTGGCTCTTGATGTAGCCGGTGTGGGACAGCGTCACCACCATGTCGGTGGGGGTGATCAGGTCCTCAGTGGAGAGATCCTGTGCGCTGTATTCAACGATGGAGCGACGTGCGCCCAGCTTGTGCTGGCCGAACTCCTGCTTGATGGAGGTGAGTTCGTCGCTGATGATGACCGACACGCGCTCGGGCTTTGCCAGGATGTCCAGCAGATCCTCGATGACCGCCATGACTTCCTTGTACTCGGCGACGATCTTGTCCTGCTCCAGGCCCGTGAGGCGTTGCAGTCGCATCTGCAGGATTTCCTGGGCCTGCGTTTCCGACAACCGGTACAGGCCGTCCTGGCCCATTCCGAATTCCTTTTCCAGGCCGTCGGGGCGATAGTCGTCGGCGTTGATCACACCACCGTCAGCACGCGTGCGCGTGAGCATCTCGCGCACCAGCTTGCTGTCCCAGGGGCGGGCCATCAGCTCAGCCTTGGCCACAGGGGGCGTGGGCGCGTTGCGAATGATGGCGATGAAGTCGTCGATGTTGGCCAGCGCTACGGCGAGGCCTTCCAGCACATGGCCACGGTCACGCGCCTTGCGCAGTTCGAACACCGTCCGGCGTGTCACCACTTCGCGGCGGTGCTGCAGGAAGACGCTGATCAGGTCTTTCAGATTGCACAGGCGGGGCTGGCCGTCGATCAGCGCCACCATGTTCATGCCGAACGTGTCCTGCAGCTGCGTCTGCTTGTACAGGTTGTTGAGCACCACCTCGGGCACTTCACCGCGCTTGAGTTCGATCACCAGGCGCATGCCGGATTTGTCCGACTCGTCCTGGATGTGGCTGATGCCTTCGATCTTCTTTTCGTGCACCAGCTCGGCCATGCGCTCCTGCAGCGTCTTCTTGTTGACCTGGTAGGGCAGCTCGTCCACGATGATCGCCTGGCGCTGGCCGCGGTCGATGTCCTCAAAGTGGCACTTGGCACGCATCACCACCTTGCCGCGTCCGGTGCGGTAGCCATCCTTCACGCCGTTAATGCCGTAGATGATGCCGGCGGTGGGGAAGTCTGGGGCCGGGATGATTTCCATCAACTCATCGATGGTCGTCTCGGGATTGCGCAGCATGTGCAGGCACGCATCGACCACTTCGTTGAGGTTATGTGGCGGAATGTTGGTGGCCATACCCACCGCAATACCCGCCGATCCATTCACCAGCAAGTTGGGCAGCTTGCTGGGCAATACCAGCGGTTCTTTCTCGCTGCCGTCGTAGTTGGGGCCGAAATCGACAGTTTCCTTGTCAATATCTCCCAGCATTTCATGGGCGATTTTGGCCAGGCGGATTTCGGTGTATCGCATGGCTGCAGCGTTGTCGCCGTCCACGGATCCGAAATTACCTTGTCCATCCACCAGCATATGGCGCAACGAGAAGTCCTGCGCCATCCGCACAATGGTGTCGTACACCGCAGAGTCCCCGTGCGGGTGGTATTTGCCGATCACGTCGCCCACGATACGAGCCGACTTTTTATAAGGCCGGTTCCAGTCGTTATTGAGCTCATGCATGGCGAAAAGAACGCGGCGGTGCACAGGCTTCAAGCCGTCACGCGCGTCGGGCAGTGCACGACCCACAATCACGCTCATCGCGTAATCGAGGTAACTGCGCCGCATCTCTTCTTCGAGGCTGATCGGCAGGGTTTCTTTGGCAAACTGGGTCATTGGGACGGCGGGGGCGGCAAAGGAGAGCCATTTTAGGCGTAAGACCGTGTAGCGACGGCGCAACATATCGAAGCAATTCAGGTTTTGTCCTACGGGGCCCGACCAGCGCGCGCAGCTTTTGCCCTGTTACGTATGGCACAATCGTTTGAACGCTTAGGGTGGTGGTCACCCCAGGCGTCCTGATTCGCAGCGCGGCTGCGGCTTTTTCCCCAAGAGGAGAACCATGAAGAAACTGAACAAAGTGGCGATGTTGTTTGCCTCTGCAGCGCTCGCAACCGCCGCTGGCGCACAAACCGTTGACAACTGGCGCGATGCTTCTGGCCAACTGGTCTGGAAGAACGGTACCAACGAATACTGCTGGCGCGATGCCAACTGGACGCCTGCTACGGCAGCTCCTGGCTGCGACGGCGCAATCGCTGCTCCCGCTCCTGCCGCTGCACCAGCTCCTGCTGCTGCTCCAGCACCCGCTGCCGCCCCTGCACCCGCTCCCGCACCAGCTCCTGCAGTCGCCACCAAGGTGACCTACGCTGCTGACGCCTTCTTCGACTTCGACAAGTCGGTGCTCAAGCCAGAAGGCAAGGCCAAGCTGGACGACCTGGTTTCCAAGGTCAAGGGCATCAATCTGGAAGTGATCATTGCTGTGGGTCACACTGACTCCGTCGGCTCTGATGCTTACAACCAAAAGCTGTCGGTGCGTCGTTCTGAAGCCGTGAAGGCTTACTTGGTGTCCAAGGGCATCGAAAAGAACCGCGTGTACACCGAAGGCAAGGGCGAAAAGCAACCCGTGGCTGACAACAAGACCGCCGAAGGCCGTGCGAAGAACCGTCGCGTGGAAATCGAAGTCGTTGGCACTCGCGCCGCTCAGTAATCTTCGGATTGCTTCACAAAAAGCCCCGCTTGCGGGGCTTTTTTGCGTCTGGGGCTTTTCGCGCTCTCCCTTCATGGACAATCAGCGACATGATCGAAACCGTCAATGCAGATCCGGCCGAATTGGCCAAGTTTTCCGAATTGGCCCACCGATGGTGGGACCCTGACAGTGAATTTCGTCCCTTGCACCAGATCAACCCGCTGCGGCTTGACTGGATTCATGGGCTGAGCGCCTTGACCGGCAAGCGTGTGCTGGATGTGGGCTGTGGCGGGGGCATTCTGGCCGACTCCATGGCGCGCAAGGGGGCAGATGTGCTGGGTATTGACCTGGCAACCAAGGCGTTGCGCGTGGCGCAGTTGCATGCTCTGGAGGCTGGAACCCAAAACGTGCAGTACCGTGAGATCAGCGCTGAAGCGATGGCCTTGGAGCAACCTGCTGGTTTTGATGTGGTGACCTGCATGGAAATGCTGGAGCATGTTCCGGATCCCGCCTCGGTGGTCCGCGCGTGCGCCACGTTGGTCAAACCCGGGGGCTGGGTCTTTTTCTCCACCATCAATCGCAACGCCAAGGCGTTTATGCTGGCCATTGTGGGCGCGGAATACGTGCTTAACATGCTGCCGCGCGGCACCCACGAATACGCCAAGATGATCCGCCCCAGCGAGCTTGCAGGGCATTGCCGCAGTGCGGGCTTGGATGTTCTGCACACCAAGGGCCTGGAATACAACCCCCTCACGCGTCGCTATTGGCTCAGCGCCAACACCAGCGTCAATTACCTGTTTGCCGCGCGTCGCCTGGGCTGATATGGCTACCGTTTTTCATGGCATTCGCGCAGTCCTTTTTGATTTGGATGGGACTCTGATCGACAGCGCACCAGACTTGGGGGCGGCCGCAGACAAAATGCGCACCGACCGAGGTCTGCCTTCGCTGCCCCCGGCCCGATATCGCCCGATGGCGGGAGCAGGCGCCCGCGGCATGCTGGCAGAAGCCTTTGGCATGGGGCCAGATCACCCAGACTTTGCCGTCATGCGTGAAGAGTTTTTCGTGAACTATGAAACTCGCATGACCGAGCAGACCACCATTTTTGAAGGTGTGCCGGAATTGGTTCGCCAGATTCTCGAACGTAACATGACGTGGGGTGTGGTCACCAACAAGGCTGCCCGCTTTACCGAACCCCTGACCCAGGCCATTCCGCTGTTTGCCACCGCTTCGGCAGTGGTCAGTGGCGACACCACGCCACACGCCAAGCCCCATCCCGCGCCCCTGCTGGAAGCGGCTGCGCGGTTGTGTGTGCCGCCGGAGCAGTGTATTTACGTGGGTGATGACGAGCGTGACATCGTGGCAGGTCTGGCGGCAGGCATGGGTACAGTGGCCGCCACCTACGGTTACTTGGGCGCAAAGACCGACCCTGCAGAGTGGGGCGCCCACGCCGCAATTAAATCTCCCAGCGAGCTCTTGCAATTGCTCGCGAACGCCTAAAATAAGAAGCTAGGGGCTGTCCTGGTTTCGACGTGGGTTCGGGATCAGTGTGGTGCATGTCGAGCTTGAGTCACGCTCGTAAATCTCGATTTAACAAACTAACTGCAAACGACGAACGTTTCGCACTCGCTGCTTAATTGCCAGTGAGCCTTGCAACAGTTGGCCGATGGGCTGGGCAAGGGGGTTCTGAGCAATCAGTGCCTCCCGGCTGCAAGGATAATTACATGGGCTGGCTTCCATCCGGGTACCTTGGGTGGAGGCGAGAAAATAGGGTGCTGGCGGCCCATGTAGCGTGCGACTGCGCGACATGGGTAGCGAGATCCAAATCAGACCGCTAAACATGTAGATCTGCCTGACGAAGGCTTGCGGACGCGGGTTCAATTCCCGCCAGCTCCACCAAACATAAACCCCCAACCGGTAACGGTTGGGGGTTTTTCTTTTCCCACTGATTTTGTACTGCTGCGCAAGGATAGTTGCTTCCGTTCGCCCTTACCGAACGATTCGATGCACCTTCTGGCTCTGAGGCGTGACGTCTTTGAACCATGTCCCTCAACGGCAATCCGCAGTGGCTGTGTATCCCCGGCTTCGCGTTGTAAACCCCTGAAAAAATCGGCTAACACGCTGCCGTTCGCGCAGTCAACCACCTGTCAACGTGCTTCGCCAACACCGCCCAAGAAACAAAATGAAATAAACCGAAACTGGCTCGAGACCACGTTCCAAGCCGCTGCGCGCACCATCAGGGTCATGTTCCATACCGTCTTTGAAAGGACAGCATCATGAAACCCTGGATCAAGAAAACGCTGATGGGCATTTTTGGTGCGTCCATCGCGGTGGGTGGGCTGACGGCCTGCTCCAGCGGGCACCACCAGCGCGGCCCGATGACTGCGGAAAAGATGGCGGAAGTGCGCGGCAAGATGGTGGACCGGGTGAGCAGCAAGCTGGATCTGAACGAGGCACAAAAGACCAAGCTCAATGCCTTGGCCGATCAACTGGAAGCCCAGCGCGCAGCGTTCGTCGGCAAGACGGCAGACCCCCGAGCCGAGGTGCAGGCCATTGTGGCGGGCGACAAGTTTGATCGGGTGCGGGCGCAGTCCCTGCTCGAAGACAAGACGCGTGCGGTGCAGGCCCACAGTCCCGCGGTGGTCAATGCGATGGCCGACTTCTATGACAGCCTGAACCCTGACCAGCAGCAAAAAGTGCGCGAGCTGATGCAGCGTCGCAAGGGCTGGATGGCCCGCGGGTGATGGGCGGGGAGCATTGCATGTCACCCACGCTGGAACCTATCCACCGCCTCGCCCAGGGCGTTCGTGTGCACGGGCCCGCGCTGCTGTCGGGCATGCCAGAGCCTCACGATGAGCTGATGTCGCTGGTCTGGGGGCCGCGCTTTGACCGCGAGCATGCGATGGGCCTGGTCGCTCGCCAGCCCTCGGTGGCGGCCCACACGCTGCCTGCCCTGCTGGCGGCTGCCGACCATTTTGATGCGCTCCATGCCGGTGCGCAGGGCCGTTTGCGGCGACTCATCGTGCGACACCGCGCATTGTGTGCGGCTGGCGCTTCTGTCGATACCGCCCTTGGGGAGCGCGCCTGACGGTGTGAGAATTGCTCATGCACCGCATATTGTTGATTGACGACGACGCGCAGTTGGGCGCTCCCCTGGCCACTTACTTCCAGCGTTTTGAACTGGAACTCGTTCATGCACTTCGGCCCAGCGATGGCTTGGCACAGCTGACGGCCGGCGGGTTTGACGCTGCCATCCTCGACGTGATGCTGCCCGAAATGGACGGGTTTGAGCTGTGCCGCACCATCCGCAAGCAGGGCGACCTGCCCATCGTGATGCTGACCGCGCGCGGCGAGGTGATGGACCGGGTGGTGGGGCTGGAGCTGGGGGCTGACGACTATCTGCCCAAGCCCTTTGAGCCACGTGAACTGGTGGCGCGCCTGCAGACGGTATTGCGCCGGCGCAGGGCGCCGGGGCAGGGCGTTGCCGTGGGCGCGCTGGAGTTCGAGGGCCTGTCCATCGACGCAGCGCGCCGCAGTGTGCAGCGCCATGGTGTGGTGGTGGAGCTGACCGGCACGGAGTTCGACCTGTTGCACCTGTTGGCGCGCGAGCCCGGCAAGGTCTTCAGCCGCGACGACATCCTGAACCAGCTGCGTGGTCATGAGGCCGAGCTGTACACCCGCGCGGTGGACATCGTGGTGAGCAGGTTGCGCAAAAAGCTGGAGCCGCTGGACTGCATCAAGACATTGCGCAACGTGGGCTACTCCCTGGCTTTGCGCCGCGCTGCCCCATGAAGCAGATTTGTTCTCCCATTCACGACC
>NZ_QAIM01000113.1:11700-26264 GCF_003061035.1 Acidovorax sp. HMWF018 | reverse complement strand
CGCTGCGCATTCGGTTGGTGCTGGTGTTCATGGCACTGGCCGTGACTGTGGCTGTTACGTTCATGGGCGGGGTGCAAAAGGCCGTGTCCGCAGGCTGGCGCGAGGCTGCGCGGCCGCTGCTGATGGACTATGTGGACCGCCTTGCCGCCGAGATTGGCAGCCCGCCGAGCATTGAGCGCGCGCAGGCGATTGCCAATCGCCTGCCACTGACCTTGCGCATCGACGGGCCGCAGATCCACTGGGCATCGCACCCCGACCAGCAGAACCCCGACTGGGTGAGCGACAAGGTCCGCCAGGAAGACCGCTGGACCGGGGACGAGAACGGGCACAGCCTGCTGCGCCGCACGACGGCAGATGGGCACCATATCGAGTTCGGCCTGAACGCGCTGTCCTGGGACAAGCGCCCGCGCATTGCGTGGGGCACGCTGACCGTGCTGCTGCTGCTCACGGCGCTGGCCTATGTATATGTGCGGCATCTGTTGCGTCCGCTGGACGACATCCGCCAGGGCGCGCAGCGCTTTGGCAACGGCAACTTTGCCCAGCCCATACCGGTGCGGCATGCCCACCGGCCGGACGAGCTGGGCCAGCTGGCCGAGACCATCAACACCATGGGGGATGACATCCACCAGATGCTGGAGGCCAAGCGTGCACTGTTGTTGGCGATGAGTCATGAGCTGCGCAGCCCGCTCACGCGGGCCCGCCTGAACACGGAGCTGCTGCCCGAAACGACCGATGTGCAACCGCAGCGCCTGGCGCTCATGCGCGACCTGGGTGAAATGGCGGGCCTCATCACCGACCTGCTGGAAAGCGAGCGCCTGGCGGGCCGCCATGCGGCGCTGCACCGCGAGCCCACTGATGTCACCGAACTGGCGCGCGAAGTGGTGGCCGACCTGTGCTCCCGCCATGTCGGGGCCGCTGATATTGCCTTGCAGGTGGCGCCGGACTTGCCCTCGGTGCGGCTGGACCGGTCCCGCCTGCGGCTTTTGCTGCGCAACCTGCTGGACAACAGCCTGCGCCACAGTGAGTCGGGTGCCTTTCCCCCTGAGCTGCATTTGCGGCTGGCGGATGAGGGGAGGGTGCTGGAACTGGAGGTGCGTGATCATGGGCGTGGTGTGCCCCCCGAGCACCTGCCACACCTGGCCCAGGCGTTCTACCGCCCGGACACCGCACGCCAGCGCGCCACCGGCGGCGTCGGACTGGGTTTGTACCTGTGCCGGCTGGTGGCGCAGGCGCACGACGGGCAATTGCACATGCGCAATGCAGAGCCCGGCCTGTCGGTCACTGTGCGTTTGCCGGTGCTGGAATAGGCCGCGAGCCGGCGGCATAGACAGGTTGGCCTCTGCGCTGGCAGGTGGCGTCGCACCGATGCGGCCAGGCCAGCGCACAGGCCTGGTGCAATGGGGAAGTGGGCCTGCAAGCGGCCATGTCCGGCTTCTCAACGCAAATTGATGGCTTTTTTGCGCTGTGGCGCAGGTGTTTATTGCCCTGGCAGCTATCAAATCAGGAGTGGTTGCTGGTGCCTTGGACCACCAGAGAACACACCATCCTCCCTGGCCCCGTTCTTGCTGAAGGTCGGCACCCCCTCGCATGAGTCGGATTTTTCAGTGTTTACCCTGTATATACAGGTATGCTGAAACTGTCATCATGGCTTCCGGTACGCAGGTGCGTTCCGGTGGGCAGGGCCAAGGTACTTTCTTCAAACAGGAGCAGATGATGACTCGATCGGTTGTGAAATGGACGTCGCTGGCAGCGGCAGCAGCATGCATGATGGCCCTGGCCGCACCGGCCCAGGCGCAGGACACCAAGATTGTGCTGGGAATGTCCGGCTGGACAGGTTTTGCACCGCTCACGCTGGCTGACAAGGCCGGCATCTTCAAGAAGAACGGCCTGGACGTGGAGATCAAGATGATTCCGCAGAAGGACCGCCACCTGGCCCTGGCCTCCAAGTCCATCCAGTGCGCCGCCACCACGGTTGAGACGCACGTGGCCTGGAACGCCAACGGCGTGCCCATCGTGCAGATCTTCCAGATGGACAAGTCCTACGGCGCCGACGGCATCGCAGTGCGCGGCGACATCAAGAGCTTTGCAGACCTCAAGGGCAAGACCATCGGCGTGGATGCGCCCGGCACCGCTCCGTACTTCGGCCTGGCCTGGATGCTGAGCAAGAACGGCATGAGCCTCAAGGACGTGAAAACCACCACGCTGTCGCCCCAGGCCGCAGCACAAGCCTTTGTAGCGGGGCAGAACGACGCCGCCATGACGTACGAACCCTACCTGTCCACCGTGCGTGAGAATCCCAGCGCCGGCAAGATTCTGGCCACCACGCTTGACTACCCCATGGTGATGGACACCGTGGGTTGCGACCCCACCTGGCTCAAGGCCAACGGCAAGGCGGCTCAGGCACTGGCCAATTCGTACTTCCAAGCACTGGACATGATCAAGGCCGACCCGACCAAGTCCAACGAGATCATGGGCGCTGCGGTCAAGCAGACGGGCGAGCAGTTCGCCAAGTCGTCGTCCTTCCTGCGCTGGCAGGACAAGGCCGCCAACCAGAAGTTCTTTGCGGGCGAGCTGACCACGTTCATGAAGGACGCCACGGCCATCCTGCTGGAGGCCGGCATCATCCGCAAGGCGCCTGAAGACCTGGCCGTCACCTTCGACGCGAGCTTCATCAAGTAAATAGACGGAAGAAGAGCGCTCCATGTCCGCCGTGCAACCCCTGTCCGTTACCGAGCCAAAACCCGAGCAAAAAGCCGGACCACATGCCCCCGCGCGCCGGCGCTCGCTGGCCCCGCTGGAGCCTGTGAGCAGCAGCGCCCGCTGGATGCTCGGGCTGGCCTTTTTCGCCCTTTTCGTGGCGGTGTGGGCGTTCTTCACGTTGGGTGGCTTCGTGTCGCCCACCTTCCTGGCCAGCCCCGTCACCATGGTGAAGGAAGGCTGGCTGCTGTTCACCGAGTACGGCTTCATCAAAGACATCGGCATGACCATCTGGCGTGTGGTCGGTGGCTTCATCCTGGCCGCCATCATTGCCGTGCCGCTGGGCATTGCGATGGGCGCGTACAAGGGCATCGAGGCGTTCTTTGAGCCCTTCGTCTCGTTTTGCCGCTACCTGCCTGCGTCTGCCTTCATCCCGCTGTTGATCCTGTGGGCTGGGATTGGCGAGGCGCAGAAGATCCTGGTCATCTTCATCGGTTCGGTCTTCCAGATCACGCTGATGGTCGCCGTCACCGTGGGCGGCGCGCGGCGCGATCTGGTCGAGGCCGCCTACACGCTGGGCGCGGGCCACAAGGGCATCGTCACGCGCGTGCTCATCCCTGGCGCTGCGCCCGAGATCGCCGAGACCCTGCGCTTGGTGCTGGGCTGGGCCTGGACCTATGTGATCGTGGCCGAGCTGATCGGCTCGTCCAGCGGTATCGGCCACATGATTACCGACAGCCAGTCGCTGCTCAACACCGGTCAGATCATCTTCGGCATCATCATCATCGGCCTCATCGGGCTGGTGTCCGACTTCGCCTTCAAGGCGCTCAACCACCGTCTGTTTGCCTGGAGTTTTGTGCGATGAGCAGCGTATCCATCCAAGCCGTCTCGCGTGTCTTCGAGACTGCCAAAGGCCAGCGCACGCAGGCGCTGCAGCCGGTCGATTTCGAGGTGAAGGACAACGACTTCGTGACCATCCTGGGCCCCTCGGGCTGTGGCAAGTCCACGTTGCTGCGCATCGTGGCGGGGCTGGACCATGCCACCAGCGGCCGCGTGCTGCTGGATGGGGTGCCCGTCGAAGGCCCCGGCGCCGACCGCGGCATGGTGTTCCAGAGCTACACGCTGTTCCCCTGGCTCACTATCGAGCAGAACATCCGCTTTGGCCTGCGCGAACGCGGCATGCCCGAGGCACAGCAAAAGGAACGCGCCGCGTACTTCATCGCCAAGGTCGGCCTGCGCGGCTTTGAGCAGCATTTTCCCAAGCAGCTGTCGGGCGGCATGCAGCAGCGCACCGCCATTGCGCGCGCGCTGGCCAACGACCCCAAGATTTTGCTGATGGACGAGCCCTTCGGCGCGCTCGACAACCAGACCCGCGTGCTCATGCAAGAGCTGCTGCTGGGCATCTGGGAGGCCGAGCGCAAGACGGTGCTCTTCGTCACCCATGACATCGACGAAGCCATCTTCATGGCCAACCGCGTCGCCGTGTTCAGCGCCCGGCCCGGCCGCATCAAGACCGAGCTGGCGGTGGACCTGCCGCACCCGCGCCACTACACGATCAAGACCAGCCCCGAGTTCATGGACCTCAAGGCGCGCCTCACCGAAGAGATCCGCGCTGAATCCATGGCGGCGGACCTGCACTGATCTGAACCTGCACCAGCCCCGCATCCACACATGAGCGCCCGTCCTTCCCGCCGCACTGCAGCCACTGCCCCGCGCAGCGCCACGCCCGCCAAGGCGGTGGTCGCCGTGGCTGCACCCGCGCAAGCCATGGCGCTGTACGAGCAGGTCAAGGACCACATCTCGCGCAAGATCCAGGAAGGCATCTGGCGTGCGGGCGACCGCCTGCCATCCGAGAACGAGCTGGTCACCCAGTTCGGCATCTCGCGCATGACGGTGAACCGCGCGCTGCGCGAACTGGTGGAGCAGGGCCGCATCGTGCGCGTGGCGGGCGTGGGCAGTTTTGTGGCCGAGGACAAGCCCCAGTCCACGTTGTTGCAGATTGCAAACTTGGCCAGCGAAATCCGTCAGCGCGGGCACGACTACCGCTGTGACGTGCTCACGGTGGAACGCACCTCCGCCACGCTGGAGGTGGCCGCCGCGCTGGACCTGCGCACGGGCGAGTCGGTGTTCCACTCGCTGTGCATCCACCGCGAGGATGGCCTGCCCGTGCAACTGGAAGACCGCCACGTGAACCCGCGCCAGGTGCCCCAGTTCGTCGCGCAGGACTTCACACTGCTGCAACCCTCCGAATACCTGGTGCGCAACGTGCCCTTCGACCAGATCGAGCATGTGGTCGATGCCGTCATGCCCACCGCCGAGCAGGCCGCGCTGCTGGAGATGTCTCCGCAGGAGCCGTGCCTGCTGCTCACCCGCCGCACCTGGTCGCGCGGCGTGCCCATTACCGTGGTGCGCTGCCTGCACCCCGCCACCCGTTACCGCCTGGGCAGCCGCTTCCGCGCCGACGGCAATCCCGTCGCAGGTTGAATATGAAGCACCCCCTGAGTCGCTTCGCGCCTTCCCCCTCAAGGGGGACGACACCCTCGCTGCGGGGCGGCCCTTGCTCGGCGTCTCTCGCGGGTGCCCTGGCAGTTTCACCCGTAGCGGTATTGGCCAACAGGATTTGAAGAACGAATTAACGCTGTTATTTTTTGCTTGTACCTACTTGTATATACAGGATCAACGCCATGACACACAACGCTTCATCCCTCACCCTGCACCCCGGCCGCGTCACGCTGGCCGAGCTGCGCCGCATCCACGCGGGCCCCGTGCAACTGGTGCTCGATGCGTCGGCCCGCGCGGGTTTGCAGAAGTCCCTGGCCACGGTGCAGCGCATCGTCGATGAAGACCAGGTCGTCTATGGCATCAACACCGGCTTTGGCAAGCTCGCCAGCACCAAGATTGCGCACGAGCGCTTGGCCGAGCTGCAGCGCAATCTGGTGCTGTCGCACAGCGTGGGCACAGGCGATCCTTTGCCGGACGACGTGGTGCGCCTCATCCTGGCGACCAAGGCCGTGAGCCTGGCGCGCGGCCACTCGGGCGTGCGCCCCGAGCTGGTGGATGCGTTGCTGGCCTTGGCCAACGCCAACGTGCTGCCGGTGATTCCGGCCAAGGGCTCGGTGGGCGCGTCGGGCGACCTGGCGCCGCTGGCGCACATGGCTTGTGTGCTGATTGGTGAAGGCCAGGCCAAGGTGGACGGCAAGGTGGTGCCGGGGGCAGAGGCCATGCGCTCCATCGGTTTGCAGCCGTTTGTGCTGGGCCCCAAGGAAGGGCTGGCGCTGCTCAACGGCACGCAGGTGTCCACCGCACTTGCACTGGCCGGGCTGTTTGGCGCCGAGAGCGTCTTTGCCGCCGCGCTGGTTGCGGGCTGCCTGTCGCTCGAAGCCATCAAGGGCTCTGTCAAACCCTTTGATGCACGCATTCACGAGGCACGTGGCCAGGCCGGGCAGATCGCCGTGGCCGCTGCCGTGCGTGCGCTGCTCGACGGCAGCGCCATCGACCCTTCGCACCCGAACTGCGGCCGCGTGCAAGACCCGTACTCCATCCGCTGCGTGCCGCAGGTGATGGGCGCGTGCCTGGACAACCTGCACCACGCCGCGCGCGTGCTGACCATTGAGGCCAATGCGGCATCCGACAACCCCCTGGTGTTCGACAACGGGGACGTGATTTCCGGCGGCAACTTCCACGCCGAGCCCGTGGCTTTTGTGGCCGACATCATTGCGCTGGCCGTGGCCGAGATCGGTGCGATTTCTGAACGCCGCCTGTCGCTGCTGCTGGACCCAGGCCTGTCAGGCCTGCCCGCCTTCCTGATCCTCGACAGCGGCGTGAACTCGGGCTTCATGATCGCCCAGGTCACCGCCGCCGCATTGGCGGCCGAGAACCAGTGCCTGGCCAACCCCAGCAGCGTGACCAGCTTGCCGACATCGGCCAACCAGGAGGACCATGTCTCCATGGCCACCTACGGCGCGCGGCGCCTGGGCGACATGGTGCGCAATGCGGCGGTGATGGTCGGCATCGAGGCCATGGCCGCTGCGCAGGGCATGGAATTCGACCGCACCCTGAAATCCTCCCCGCTGATCGAAGCGCAATTCGCCGCCATCCGCGAGCGCGTGGCCTACCTGGAGCAGGACCGTTACCTCGCCCCCGACATCGAAGCCATGCGCGCATGGGCCCAGCAGTCCACCTGGCCTGCAGCGCTCACCCAGTGCCTGCCCAGCTTCGCCTGATTTTCTCTACGCATACCCCATTGATTCACAGGAGCCCACCATGAACGCCAACGACGCCATCATCGCCGCCGCCTCCAACAACGACCCCCGCCACGACGCCAGCCGCGTGATCCGCGCGCCGCGCGGCAGCCAGCTCACCTGCAAGAGCTGGCTCACCGAGGCCGCCTACCGCATGATCCAGAACAACCTCGACCCCGAGGTGGCCGAGCGCCCGCAGGACCTGGTGGTGTACGGCGGCATTGGCCGTGCCGCGCGCAACTGGGAGTGTTTTGATCAGATCCTCGCCTCGCTCAAGGACCTGAACGACGACGAGACCCTGCTCATTCAGTCCGGCAAGCCCGTGGGCGTGTTCAAGACCCATGCCAACGCGCCCCGCGTGCTGCTGGCCAACTCCAACCTGGTGCCCAAGTGGGCCAACTGGGAACACTTCAGCGAGCTGGACCAGAAGGGCCTGTTCATGTACGGCCAGATGACCGCCGGCAGCTGGATCTACATCGGCACGCAAGGCATCGTGCAGGGCACCTACGAGACCTTTGCCGAGGCGGGTCGCAAGCACTTTGGCGGCTCGCTCGAAGGGCGCTGGATCTTGACCGCTGGCCTGGGCGGCATGGGCGGCGCGCAGCCGCTGGCCGCTACCTTTGCGGGCGCGGTGTCGCTCAACATCGAATGCCAGCAAAGCAGCATCGACTTCCGCCTGCGCACACGCTACGTGGACAAGCAGGCGCGCGACATTGACCACGCGTTCGAGCTGATCCAGCAGCACACGGCGGCCAAGGAGGCGGTGTCGATCGCCCTGCTGGGCAACGCCGCAGAAATCCTGCCCGAGCTGGTGCGCCGTGCCAAGGCCGGCGGCCTCAAGCCCGACCTGGTGACAGACCAAACTTCGGCCCACGACCTCGTCAACGGCTACTTGCCCGCAGGTTGGACGGTGGCCCAGTGGCGCGCTGCGCAGCAGGATGTGACGCAGCACGAGGTGCTGAAGAAGGCCGCTGCCAAGTCCTGCGCCGTGCATGTGCAGGCCATGCTCGACTTCCAGCACATGGGCATCCCGGTGGTGGACTACGGCAACAACATTCGCCAGGTGGCGTTTGACGAAGGCGTGAAGAACGCGTTCGACTTCCCCGGCTTTGTGCCCGCCTATATCCGCCCCCTGTTCTGCGAAGGCAAGGGCCCGTTCCGCTGGGTGGCCCTGTCGGGTGACCCGGAAGACATCCGCAAGACCGACGCCAAGATCAAGGAGCTGTTCCCCGAGAACAAGCACGTGCACCGCTGGCTCGACATGGCGGGTGAGCGCATCGCCTTCCAGGGGCTGCCCGCGCGCATCTGCTGGCTGGGCCTGGGCGAGCGCCACATTGCGGGCCTGGCCTTCAATGAGATGGTGAAGAACGGTGAGCTCAAGGCCCCCATCGTCATCGGCCGCGACCACCTGGACACCGGCAGCGTGGCCAGCCCCAACCGCGAGACCGAAGGCATGAAGGACGGCACCGACGCCGTGAGCGACTGGCCGCTGCTCAACGCGCTGCTCAACACCTCGGGTGGCGCCACCTGGGTCAGCCTGCACCACGGCGGGGGCGTGGGCATGGGTTACTCCCAGCACTCGGGCATGGTCATCGTGGCCGACGGCACTGAAGCCGCGGCCCAGCGCCTTGCCAATGTGCTGGTCAACGACTGCGGCAGCGGCGTGATGCGCCATGCCGATGCTGGCTACGAACTGGCTGTGGAGACGGCCAAGAAGCAGGGCATGAAGCTGCCCATGGTGAAGTGAAGGGGCGAGGGAGGGAATGACAGGAATGTGAAAAAAGGGAACTGCATTCCCATTCGTTGGGAATGTTGGGTTTGAATGCCGCTGCAATCCTTTGATACTGAGTCCATGCCCACCCGTGGACCCACCTCCGTTGCCGCCGCCGACCGTGTTCTGCACGTGCTGGCGGTGCTGGCGCAGCACGGGCAACCCATGTCGGCTGCCGAGCTGATGGAGGCCACGGGCCTGGCGCGCAGCACGCTGTACCGGCAGCTGGCGCGGCTCAAGCTGTGGGGCTTTGTGCTGGAGAGCAGCGGGCACTACGCGCCCGGGCCGCTGAGCCTGCAACTGGCGCTGGGCTTTGACATGGCGTCGCACCTGGTGCACCACGCGCGGCCGGACATGCAGGCACTGGCCCGGCAGTCCCACGAGAGCGTGGGGCTGGTGGTGGCCGTGAATGACAGCGTGGTGTGCCTGGACATGGTGGACAGCACGCAGGCCCTGCGCTGCTCGTTCGAAAAAGGGCGCAGCGTGCCGCTGCGCGCGGGTGCCTCCGCCAAGTGCCTGCTTGCCCATGTGGCCCCGGCCACGCGCAATGCCATTCTGGACCTGCACTACGGCGCAGACACTGCTGAGCGCCAGGCGGCGCTGACCGAGCTGGAGGGCATTGCCAAGGCGGGTTACGCCGTCAGCTCCGGCGAAGTGGATGCCGGTGTCTGGGGCGTCAGCGTGCCCGTGTTCGGTTCTCCCCGGCAGGCCGCCGGGGCCATCACCCTGATGGCCCCGATCTTGCGGGCCCAGGGGCAGGAGACCGCACTCACCGGCATGGCCGTCGTCGCCGCAGCGCGCATCTCTCGCCAGCTCACTTCTGCCTGATTTTCCCTCACCCCTCCTCAGGAGCTTTCCCCATGAACCTTCGCCGCAACCTTCTTCTGGCCAGCCTGGCCGCCGCAGCCTTCTGCACCACGGGTGCACAGGCCCAGGACAACGTCCTGCGTGTGGGCACTGATGCCACGTTCCCGCCCATGGAGTTTGTCGAAAACGGAAAACGCACGGGCTTCGACGTCGAGCTGGTGGAGGCCATTGCCAAGACCATGGGCAAGCAGGTCGAGTGGGTGGACATCGACTTCAAGGGCCTGATTCCCGGCCTGATTTCCAAGCGTTTTGACATGGCGGTCTCGGCCATCTACATCACCGACGAGCGCAAGAAGGTGGTGGACTTCACTGACTCCTACTACGCCGGCGGCCTGGTGGTGATGGTGAAGGCAGACAACAAGGCCATCAACAAGCTGGCCGACCTGGACGGCAAGAAAGTCAGCGTGCAGGTGGGCACCAAGTCGGTGGCGTACCTGACCGAGAAATTCCCCAAGGTGCAGCGTGTCGAGGTCGAAAAGAACCAGGAGATGTTCAACCTGGTGGATATCGGCCGCGCTGATGCTGCCGTGACCGGCAAGCCCGCCGCGTTCCAGTATGTGCGCACCCGCCCGGGCCTGCGCGTGCTCGACGAGCAGCTCACCACCGAAGAGTACGGAATGGCCCTGCGCAAGGACACGCCCGAGCTGACGAAGGCTGTCAACGGTGCCATCACCAAGCTCAAGGCCGATGGCACCTATGCTGCCATTGTCAAGAAGTGGTTCAGCAACAGCGCTGCCAAGTAAACCGCAGCCACACGTTGCCGAACTGAGCCATGGAACTCGATTTTTCTCCTGTCTGGGCCGGGTTGCCCCAGTTGCTGGCGGGTGCGCTGGTCACTGTGGAAATCACGGCTGCCTCGCTGCTGCTGGGCTGCGTCATGGGCCTGCTGGTGGGCATTGGCCGCCTGAACCCTAAGCGCCGCGTGGTCTACGCCCTGTGCACCGCCTACGTGGCCGCGATACGCGGCACGCCGCTGCTGGTGCAGCTGTTCATCCTGTTCTTTGGCCTGCCTCAGTTCGGCATCCTGCTGCCCGCTTTTGTGTGCGGCGTGATCGGCCTGGGCATCTATTCGGGCGCCTATGTGTCCGAGGTAGTGCGCGGCGCCATCCAGTCCATTGACAAGGGGCAGATGGAGGCGGCGCGCTCCATCGGCATGTCGTCGGGCCTGGCCATGCGCACCGTGGTGCTGCCACAGGCCGTCGTGCGCATGATTCCGCCACTGGGCAATGAGTTCATCGCGCTGATCAAGAACTCGGCGCTGGTGTCACTGCTCACCATCCACGACCTGATGCACGAAGGGCAGAAGATCATCAGCGTGTCGTACCGCTCGCTGGAGGTGTACCTGGCGATTGCGGTGGTGTATTTCATCCTCACGGGTGTCACTTCGCTGGTGCTGCGCCGCATGGAGTTGCGCCTGCGTGCCGGGGGGATGGTGCAATGAAGAAAAATTCTGTGATGACCGGAGCAAGCCCATCCGCCGAGCCCATCGTGCGCATTCGCGGACTGCGCAAGTCGTTTGGCAGCCACGTGGTGCTGAACGGCATCGACTTTGACGTGCTGCCGTCGCAGGTGGTGGTGGTCATCGGGCCCAGTGGCTCGGGCAAGAGCACCTTTCTGCGCTGCTGCAACGGACTGGAGCAGCCCGAAGGCGGCACGGTCGAGATCTGTGGCCGCACACTGGTGCAGGAAGGCCGCATGCTGCCTGACCATGACCTGAACGCCCTGCGCGAAGAGGTGGGCATGGTGTTCCAGTCGTTCAACCTGTTTCCGCACCTGTCGGTGCTCGACAACGTCACGCTGGGTCCGCGCAAGCTGCGCGGCCTCTCGCGCAAGGAGGCCGAGGAGCGCGCACAGGCCCTGCTGACCAAGGTGGGCCTGGCGCACAAGGCTTTGGCCATGCCTGCCAGCCTGTCGGGCGGGCAAAAGCAGCGGGTGGCCATTGCCCGCGCGCTGGCCATGGAGCCGCGCGTGATGCTGTTCGACGAGCCCACCTCGGCGCTAGACCCCGAGCTGGTGGGCGAGGTGCTGCAGGTCATGAAGCTGCTGGCCAGCGAAGGCATGACCATGATGGTGGTCACGCACGAAATGGACTTTGCACGCGAGGTGGGCGACGTGGTGGTGGTGATGGACGGCGGCGGGATCATTGAGTCCGGCCAGCCTGCCACCATCTTCACCAACCCCACGCAGGAGCGCACGCGCTCCTTTCTGCAGGCGGTGCTCACGCGCGCCTGAGGCTGGGTGTGCGTGATGGACGACAACGGTCAATAGCTTACAAGGAGACAGCTCGTATGCACCCGGTTTCACCTGCCAGTGACCTGAGCCGACAACAGCACTTTCAACAGCGCTTGCAGGAGCGCCTGACCGCCGACGACATCGTGCGGTTTGACCGCGACGGCGCCATCTGCATCAAGCAGCTGCTCACGCCCGAAGAGGTGGCGCTGCTGCGCGATGGCATCGACGCCAACCTGGCCGCGCCCAGCCCGCGCGCCAAAGTGGCCAGCAGGCCGGATGACCCCGGCCGCTTCTTCGAGGACTTCTGCAACTGGCAGGACATTCCGCAGTTTGGCCGCTTTGTGCGCGACACGCCGCTGGCCCTGGCCGCGCAGCGCCTGATGCAGTCACGCACCGTGCGGCTGTACCACGACCATGTGCTGGTGAAGGAGCCTGGCACGCGCCAGAAGACGCCCTGGCACCAGGACCAGCCTTACTACAACATCGACGGCAGGCAGAACGTGAGCATGTGGATTCCGGTCGATCCAGTGTCGCGCGCGGCCACGCTGGAGTTTGTGGCGGGATCGCACCAGGGGCCCTGGCTCATGCCGCGCACCTTCATGGACAACCAGGCCAAGTGGTTCCCTGAAGGCAGCCTGCAGGACCTGCCCAACGTCGAGGCCGACCGCGACGCTTTTCCCATCGTGGGCTGGGAGATCGAGCCGGGCGACGTGGTGTGTTTTCACATGCTCACGCTGCATGCGTCCGGCGGGGTGGAGGGGCCCAACCGGCGCCGCGTGTTCTCGGTGCGGTTCTTGGGCGACGACACGCGCCACGCGCCAAGGCCGTGGAAGACCTCGCCCGAGTTCCCGGGGCTGGCGGACCAGCTGCCCGCTGGGGCAGCCATGGACCACCCGCTGTTCCCGCTGCTGGTGGACGGGAACGGTGTGCCGCAGGGTGAAGGCGCGTGAAGCAGTTTCTGGACTTGGCCTCCACGCCCTCGGTGCCCTGGAAGAACGGCGGCGGCAGCACACGCGAGCTGGCGTGCTGGCCGCCCGGCGCGGGCATGGACAGCTTTGCATGGCGCGTGAGCGTTGCCACCATTGCAAGCCCCGGGCCGTTCTCGGCGTTTGTGGGGGTGGATCGGCAAATCATGTTGCTCCATGGCGATGGCGTACATCTGCAAGGCGCAGAAGGACATTGGCAGCATGCGCTGACGAACCGCTGGGAGCCGTTTGCGTTCTCCGGTGAAGAGCCGGTGGACTGCCGCATGCTGGGCGGTGTTTCTACCGACTTCAACCTGATGCTGCGCCGGGGTGAGTGGACCGGGAAACTGAAGGTGCTGCGCGATGCACCGCCGCCCGCTGAGGGGGCTGCAGCGGGCCTGTGCATGGTGCTGCAGGGCACCTGGCGATGCGAGGACTGCGATACCCACCAAATGCGGATGTTGGCAGCGGGGCAGGGCCTGTGGTGGGTGAACGAAGGGGGCGAAGCAGCGCCGTCGATCACCCCTGTGCGCCGCGCCGAAAGCGGTGAGTCTGCCGACGATGCACCCGTGCTGGCCTGGGTGGCCTTACGCAGGGGCTCTGCACCATAATTTGGGTCAAATGGGCTGCAAGCGCTAGTGGAATATGCGCTAGTAGCTATATAAACAATAGCAAATCAATCCATGAACACAGCAGCAGGTAGCAACAAGCAGGGCATTGTCCCGCCAGCATCTTCCGCACCCAGTGCCGATGGCGTGTGGACCAACCTGCGGCCCGTGGCCGCGTTGTGGGCGACGGATGTGCCGGTGCCTGAGGGCGCGCTGGCGTGTGTGGTGGTGCAGGGCGGCACCGTGCAGTGGGTGGGCCCGCAGGCCCATGTGCCAGCAGCCTTTGCGGCCTTGCCTCGCATTGACGGCAGGGGCGCCGTCACCACCCCCGGTCTGGTCGATTGCCACACCCACCTGGTGTACGGTGGGCAGCGCGCCAACGAGTTCGCGATGCGGCTCGCGGGTGCCACGTATGAAGAGGTGGCCAAGGCGGGCGGGGGCATCGTGTCGTCGGTGCGCGCCACGCGCGAGGCCAGCGAAGACGAGCTTTTTGCCCTGGCCGCGCCGCGCCTGCAGGCGCTGCTGGACGAGGGCGTGTGTGCCATCGAGATCAAGTCCGGCTACGGACTGGCGCTGGAGCACGAACGCAAGCAGCTGCGCGTGGCCCGCCGCCTGGGCGAGGCCTTTGGCGTCACGGTGCGCACCACCTTCCTCGGCGCGCATGCGCTGCCGCCCGAATACGCTGGGCGCAGCCAAGACTACACCGACCTTGTCTGCAACGAGATGCTGCCCGCCCTGGCCGCCGAAGGCCTGGTCGATGCCGTGGATGTGTTCTGCGAACGCATCGCCTTCACGCTGGCCGAGACCGAGCAGGTCTTCCAGGCCGCGCGCAAGCTCGGCATCCCCGTCAAGCTGCATGCGGAGCAACTGTCCGACATGGGCGGCTCGGCACTCGCTGCGCGCTACGGTGCGCTGTCGTGTGACCACATCGAGCACCTGTCGGCCGACGGCATCGCTGCGATGAAAGCCGCAGGCACTGTGGCCGTGCTGCTGCCCGGCGCCTACTACACGCTGCGCGACACGCACCTGCCGCCCATCGCGGCACTGCGCGCAGCGGGTGTGCCCATGGCCGTCTCCACCGACCACAACCCGGGTACCTCGCCCGCGCTGAGCCTGCTGCTGATGGTCAACATGGCCTGCACGCTGTTCCGTCTGACAGTGCCCGAGGCACTGGCGGGCATCA